>CAIOHM010000123.1 GCA_903858055.1 uncultured delta proteobacterium | reverse complement strand
TCGGGAAAGCTGCAGTTTCCACGTGTCGAGAACGAGGAGGAGGAAGCGGACGTGCCGCGCGAGCCGACGCTGCTCTTGAGCGACGCGCAGCTCCTCGCCGACTCCGTCAAGAGCTCTGCGCGCTCGGTGCTCTTGCGCATCGACGCGAAGCGCCTCACGCCGAAGGTCCTCGACGACATGGCGGCGCTCTTTCGCCAGTCGAGAGGTCCGTGCCCGGTGCACGTGCACGTGAAGACCGCGGCGGGCGACGCGCAGCTCGTGCTGGGCAGCGACTGGCGCGTGGACGCGGGCGACGCGGTGCTCTCGGGCCTCGAGCGCGTCTTTGGAGGCTCGGTCGCCGAGCTTCGATGACGGCTTCGCGTCGTGACGTTGACGCTACGCGGTACGGCTCCAAACGAGCCACCAACCATTTGACGTATGCCCAAAAGGCGACTACCGGGGCGCGTGACTCAGGGAGAAGTGGATATGGCGACCAAGAAGACGACGGCGACCGCGAAGGCCGCCGAGAAGACCGTGACGAAGAAGACGACGACCGCGAAGGCCGTCGAGACCAAGGCCGTCGAGACCAAGGCGGTCGAGACCAAGGCGGTCGAGACCAAGGCGAAGAAGGTCGAAGCGAAGGCGGAAGTCGCCGTCGCTGCGGCACCGGTGGCCGCCAAGGCTGCGCCGAACCGTGAAGCGATCGCCAAGCGTGCCTTCGAGCTCTTCGTGGCGCGCGGCGGGCAGAACGGCAACGCGTTCGAAGACTGGGTTCGCGCGGAGCGTGAGCTCACCGCTCACTGAGACGGCGTTGCCACCTCGTGGTGGCCAGGTGATGAAGAGCGGGTGTCCTTCGGGGCGCCCGCTTCGTCTTCCATGACATCGGTGTCATAGGCCGCGCGGGTGCGTGCGGAATCCTCCAGTGCACCTGCTTCGCGTGGAGTTCTCCACTCGTTTCGATTGCGGAGGCGTGGACGAGGCGGCAGGGTGTACGCATGCTTCGCTCGCTCCTTTCGTTTGGTGCGCTCGCGCTCGTCGTCGTGGGCTGTGGGTCTGTCGTCGTGGACCCGTCCGCCGTTCCCCCCGTCGACGCGGGGCTCGACGGTTCGCTTGACGGTGCGGCCGATGGCTCCGTCACGAGCGACGGCGCGCTCGACGACGCGGGCCTCGATGCCTCGCGCGACGCTGCGCGCGACGCCACCCCGGACGTGATCGACATCCGTGACGCGGTCGCCGACGCGGCGCTCCCGGACGTGTTCGTTCTCCCTGACGCGCCGCCGGTGCTCGTCGACGCGGGCTGCCGCGATGCCGGGACGCGGCCCTCGCGCATCACGTGCGACGCCTACGCGCAGACCGGCTGCGCGGCGGGCCAGGGCTGCTACCCGTACACGATCCCCCCGCAGGGCCCGTGCGACGTCGAGACCTACGGCACGACCTGCCGCCCCACGGGCAACGGCACCCAAGGCCAAGCTTGCTCGCGAAATGGGTGTTCGGCCGGCTTCGTCTGCATCGTGGGCGCGGGCGGTGAGACCTGCGCGCAGCTCTGCGATCTCGCGCGTGCGGGCCAGTGCGCGCGCGGCCTGACGTGCCAGCCGGTCGACGTCGCGGGCTACGGGGTGTGCGCGTGAAGGCTTTGTCGGCATTCGTCGCCACGGCGATTCTCCTCGTCGGTTGCGGTGCGCGCACCGGGCTTCGAATCGAGGACCTCGAGGAAGACGCGGGGCCTCTCGACGCGGGCCTCGACGCCGCGCTCGACGCCGGTGACGCCGGCGATGCGAGCGATGCGTCGGACGCCGCCGACGCGGCCGATGTCGTGGACGCCGACGCTGCGCCGCCCGAGTGCGTGATCAATGGCAACTGCGCGTTCAAGTCGAAATTTTGCTCACCGTTCACCTGTGTCCGTGGGGTTTGCACGCTTCAGCCGACCCCCACGTGCGACGACCGCGATCTCTGCACCGACGACCGCTGCGACCCGGTCGCGGACGCGTGCAAGAACACGCCGCGCACGTTCGATCTCGACGGCGACGGCTTCAAGGGGCCGCTCCCCGGCAAGCAGCCCGGTGCCGCCGACGCCTGCGGGAACGACTGCGACGACCGCAACGCGGCCGTGAGCCCGCAAGCACGCGAGATCTGCAACGGAATCGACGACAACTGCGACACGCGCGTCGACGAAGACGCCCGCTACCAGGTGATCGGCAGCGAAGAGCGCCTCTCGCCGACGAACGCGAGCATCGCGACGGTCTCGGGCCTCACGACCACCAGTGCCGGCTTCGTGCTTGGCTACAGCGCGGCGCTTTCGGGGAGTTCGCGCTTCTCGCCGTACGCGGCGCGCTTCTCGGGCGTGCTCGCGCGGGTCGGGACGGACCTCGACCTCACAGCGCTCTCGCCGAGCGACGGTGACGGCGCGCGCGCGGCGTGGGCAGGGGATCGCTACGGCCTCGTGTGGACCGATCGCCGTTCGGGCAACTACGAGGTCTACTTCGCGCTCGCGAACGCGAGCCTCCAGAAGCTCGCGCCTGGCGACGTTCGCTTGACGAATTCTCGCGGGTTTTCCCTGAACCCAAGCGTTCTTTGGACCGGCCGCGACTTCCTGGTCGTCTGGCAAGAAGAGCTCGGCGGCTACGAGATCCACGTGCGGCGCATCTCGGCCGACGGCGGCACGGTGGGCCCCGACGTCACCGTTCGCAGCGGCTTCGATTCACGCAACGTCAGCGTCGTCGCGCTGCCCGCCGGCGGCTACGTCCTCGCGTGGCTCGAAGGCTCGAGCATCGGTCCGACCATCACGGCGCGCGTGAACGTCATGCGCCTCGACGAGGGGCTCGTTCCTCTCACGGGACCCGTGCTGCCCATCGCGGGAACGGTGAACGGGGGACCCGCGCTCACGCTGGTCGACGGCAAGCTCGCGGTGGCGGCGCACGCTTCGAACGGCACGTCCTCCATCGTCACGCTCGACCCCGCGACGCTCAGCGTGGTCGCGACCAAGCCGCTCACGGACGGCGTGCAGTCGTTCGGTCGTGACGTGGCGCTGCTCGGTGTAGGCCAGCGCATCGTCGCGGCCTGGGCCGACGATCGCGACGATCAGCGCACGTTCGAGATCTACGTCCAAACCTTCGACGCGAACCTGACGCCGGCAGCGAGCGCGGCGCGCGTCACGAGCGCCAACGGCGACAGCGTGTCACCGGTGCTCGCCCCCTACGGCTCGACCGACGCAGTGCTCGTTTGGAACGACGGGCGCAACGGTCGCTCGCAGGTCTACGGTCGCGCGCTCCAATGCAGCGCGCCCTCCGCGCCCTGAGCGCTCAGGGCGCGACGCGCGCGACGAATTTCGCGAGGACGCCGGCGGCCTCTTCGCGATCTTCCTCGTGCTTCAAGAGCGCGGCGAGCGTCTCGCGCGCGAGGTCGCTGGCGATCGCGGAGCCCCCGAGGAGCACGATGGACTTCGCCCAGTCCACGGTTTCGGCGATGGAGGGCGCTTTGCGGAGCTCGCGTGCGCGGAGCTCCGAGACGAAGCGCGTAAGGTGATCGGCGAGCTGCTGGGAGATTCCAGGCACCTTTCGCAACACGATCGCGAGCTCGCGCGAAGGAGCGGGGTAGTCCACGAACGCGTGCAAGCAGCGGCGCCGGAGCGCGTCGGTCATGTCGCGCGTGCCGTTCGTCGTCAGAAAGACGAGCGGCGCGTGCTTGCCGCGCATGGTGCCGAGCTCGGGGATCGTGACCTGACCTTCGGCGAGCAGCTCGAGCAAGAGAGCCTCGAACTCCGGGTCGGCGCGGTCGACCTCGTCGACCAACAGCACGACGGGATCGTCGCTCGTGAGGGCTCGGAGGAGCGGGCGCTCGAGCAGGAAGCGGCGATCGAAGAACGCCACGTTGGCCTCTTCGAGGGCGTCCACCGCCTCGCTCATGCTGCGTCCCTCGACGCGCTCCTTCACGGCGTCGCGGAGGAGCTGTGTGTAGAGGATTTGCTTGGCGTAATCCCAGTCGTAGAGCGCGCGGCTCTCGTCGAGGCCCTCGTAGCATTGGAGCCGCACGAAGCCGCGACCGGTTGCGGCGGCGACGGCGCGCGCGAGGTCGGTTTTTCCCACGCCGGCAGGCCCTTCGAGCAAGAGCGGTCGCTCGAGCTTCATCGCAAGGAAGACGGCCATCGCGAGGGAGTCGTCGGCGAAATAGTCGGCGGCGTCGAGTGCCGAGACGAGGGCGCGCACGTCGTTCATGAGCTCCGCTCCTAGCAGGGTGATGACGAAAGCGCGATCGGCCGGCGGAGCGCGCTCAGCGGCGTGTGCCGTGGCGGCCCTCGCCCCGCGCGAACGCCTCGGCACCTGCGAGGGTCTCGCCGCTCGCGAGCACCTCGAGGCCTCGCGCGGTCTCGAGGCGGAGCGCATCGGCTTCCGAGAGCGCCCACTGGTCGAGCACGGTTGCGCGATCGCTCCGGAGGCAACGCTGAGGAAATGCGGCGAGTTCCGCGCCGAGATCCAGGGCGGAACGAAACGCTTCGCCGGTCGGGACGACGCGGTTCACGAGGCCGATCGCGAGAGCCTCGTCCGCGTCGACGAGGCGCCCCGTGAGAACGAGGTCCATGGCACGCCCGTGTCCCACGATGCGCGGCAAGCGAACCGAGCCGCCGTCGACGAGCGGTACACCGAAGCGTCGGCAGAGGACCCCGAGACGCGCGGTCGTGCTCGCCACGCGCAGGTCGCACCACAGCGCGAGCTCGAGCCCGCCTGCGACGGCGTGGCCCTCGATGGCCGCGATGGCCGGCTTCGAGAGTCGAAGGCGTGAGACGCCGAGCGGAGCCGCTCCCTCGAGGGCGACGCGATTCGCGTTTCCCTTGGAGATCTCCTGGAGATCGGCGCCCGCACAGAAGGTCTCGCCGCCGCCGCGCAGCACGAGCACGCACGCACGCTCGTCCCGCTCGAACGCTTCGGCGCCTTCGAGGAGCGCGTCGGCGGTCGCTCGGTCGACGGCGTTGCGTCGCTCGGGTCGCGTGATCGTGAGGGACCATACGCGCCCCGCGTCGTGCGTAGGGTCGACGACGACGGTGGCGCGGTTCACGAGGTCCCGGCCGCGCGCCTTCGTTGAGCCTGCACCTCGTGGAGCGCGATGCCCGCCGCGACGGAGGCGTTGAGCGATTCCACCGGTCCGAGGAGCGGGAACGTCACGAGGTCTGTGCAGGCTGCACGGACCGATTTTCGCAAGCCTTTTCCCTCGGCTCCCACGACAACGACCGTCGGCCCGAGGAAGAGCCCTGCCGTGTCGTAGCTCTTGCCGTTCGCGTCGAGGCCGACGACGGCAAAGCCCTTCGCGTGGAGCTCCTCGAGCGCGCGCGGGAGGCTGCCGACCTTGCAGAACGAAGCGTGTTCGACCGCTCCCGCCGACGCGCGGAAGGTCGACGGCGTGAGCGGCGCTGCGTGGTGCTCGGGG
The DNA here is from genome assembly GCA_903858055.1 of uncultured delta proteobacterium. Taxonomy (GTDB): domain Bacteria; phylum Myxococcota_A; class Polyangia; order Polyangiales; family Polyangiaceae; genus CAIQDA01. Next base: position 4,066 of record CAIOHM010000123.1, on the reverse strand, counting down.
AAGACGATGGCCTTCGCGCCGAGCGCGACCGACGAGCGGACGATCGCGCCGAAGTTCTGCGGGTCTTCGAGCTCGTCGAGGGCCACGACGAGCGCGTCGGACGCGGCCTCGATCGCATCGACGTTCACGAAGCGGAGCGGAGGAGCAAACGCGACGGCGCCCTGATGGCGCTGGGGGTTCGTGAGGCGATCGAGCTCGCCGCGCGACCAGCGCTGCACGGGGATTTGCCGCGCTTCGGCGAAGCGACGCAGGCCGTCGAGCGGCGAGCCTTCGTCGTGCCCTTCGAGGAGCAAGCCGTGCACGCGGTCGCCGTGCGCGCGGATCGCTTCGCGGACCGCTTGGATGCCGCAGACGAGGCGGCCCTCGAAGGGAGCTTCGGGGGCCGGCGCGGGGGGACGACGGTTGTAGGGGGGCTTCATGCCTTCGGGGCGCGGTGCTTCGCGAGGGCTTCGGTCGCGGCGGCGTTCATCGACGCGGCTGCGGCGGCACGGTCGGCGGCGTCGCGGATGGGGCGGCCCACCACGAGCCAGTCGGCGCCGGCCTTGATGGCCTCCTCGACCTTCATGGTGCGCTTCTGGTCGTCGGCGGAGACGGGCTCGTCGCCGCGGATGCCGGGCGTCACGTAGCTCAGGCCCGGGCCGAAGAGGCCGCGCATTTGCTGGAGCTCCGTCGGTCCGCACACGATGCCCTTCACGTTGGATCCCTTCGCGAGATCCGCGAGCTTGCGCACTTGCTGGACCACCTTGCCCTCGATCCCCACGCGGTGCAGGTCGTTGTCACCCATGGAGGTGAGCACCGTGACCGCGATGATCGCGACGCCTTCGCCGGCACCTTCGATCGCCGCCTGCATCATCTCGCGCCCTCCGCTCGCGTGGACCGTGAGCATCGTCGCACCCGCGGCCGCCGCCGACTTCGCCGCGCGCTGAACGGTCGCGGGGATGTCGAAGAGCTTGAGGTCGAGGAAGATGGGCAGACCAAGCGCCTTCAGCTCGGAGACCGCCTTCGGCCCTTCGGCCGTGAAGAGCTCGAGGCCGACCTTCAGCATGCCGACATGCGGGGCACACGCGGCGGCAAGCTCCTTGGCTTCGGCGAGGGTCGGGACATCGAGGGCGAGGCAGATCGGTGAGGGCATCGGGTCACTCCGGTCGTGGAAGTCGTGAGGCGCGAAGGATCGCCGAAAGCGGCGCGCGTGGCGAAAGAAAAGAGCCCAGGCGAACCTGGGCCCTCGAAGCACCGCCGGCGGGAGTGAGACCCGCAGGCGCGCCGATTAGAGGCACGAGCAGAGCGGGTCGCCGGGCTGGCAGTTGCAGGCCGCCTTCGCAGCGCCCGCCTTGGAGCCGCCCGCCTTCGCCCCGCCAGCCTTGGGGGCGATCTTCTCGATCGCGCCCTTGGTCTCGGCGACGGCCTTCTGCGCTTTGTCGAGGGCCGCTTGCGCCGCGGCGCGCTCGACCTCGTCTTTGGCAGCCGCGAGGGCCGCGACCTTCTGCGCCACGATGCCCTCTTGGTCCGCGAGCTTGCGCTGGAACGAGGCGATTTGCTCCTGCGCCTGGCGGAGTTCCTCGGCGTAGCGAATCTCCTGGGCCTTCTTGTCGCTGTTGATCTTGAACGCGACACCGCCACCGAGGAGCGCGACCGCGACGAGGGCGATGCTGATCTGCCCCGTGAGCTTCTTGAGCTTCTTCTTCTCTTCGTCTTGCGAGATCGCGAGCTTCTCGCGCTCGTGGTGCTGCGAAGCCTTCATCTGCTCGAGGCGCGCGGCGTTGTCGGCGTCGAGGCGAGCCTTCTCCACCTCGGCTGCGTGCATGGCCGCGAGGCGCGCCTCCTCTTCGCGCTTGCGCGCTTCGTCGTCGCGACGCTTCTGCTCTTCGGCCGCGATGCGAGCCTCTTCGGCCTCGCGCGCGAGGCGCTCCGTTTCGGCCGCGGCGCGTGCCTCTTCGTCAGCCTTCGCCATACGCGCGGCTTCTTCCTTGCGCGCGCGATCGGCTTCGATCTCCATCAACTGATTCAGCGAGAACTCGACGGAGCTCTCCGTGGTCTTGTCGGCCATCGACGGACTCTCTCGGGCTGTGAGCGGCGGCACGTTTCGGTGCACGCTGCAGATAGGGGAGGGACGCTAGCGAAAGGTGCGCGCCGACGCAAACGCGCATCGCGTGCCGAAGTCGAAGCTTTCCAGCCGTGTTCCCCCAGCTTTCGTGGCGGTGGACGGAGATGCTTCGTGTGCGAAAGAGGCTTGTGGTGCGCGCGCGGCCTGCCGTATCGTCCTTGACCATGGCGACCCCGATCCCTGCGCACATCACCGGAACCGTCTGGAAGATCGAAGTGAAGGTCGGTGACGCGGTCGACGAGAACGGCGTCGTCGTCATCCTCGAGTCGATGAAGATGGAGATGCCCGTCGAGGCGCCCGCAGCGGGCACGGTCACCGTCATTCACTGCGCCGAGGGGCAAGCCGTGAACGAAGGCGACGTGCTCGTCACGCTCGGGTAGCGCGCGGCGACCGTTCCTCAGGGCACGTCGACGCCGTACTGCTTGGCGTAGTCGAGCCAGAGCTCGCGTTGCGCGAGGAGCTCTTGGGTCCGCGCGGTGGTGCGGAGGGTTGCGATGTTCGCGCGCACGAGGCGATCGTCACTCGCCGCGGGCGCGTTCGTCCCAGGTGCGCTGAGCGGGACACCGACGATGGCGCGCGCGATCTGCCCGATGCACGTGCCGACGGTGCTCGCGACCTGCGAGGTCGTGCGCGCCGTGAAGACCTCCTTCGCGCCGATGACGCCGAAGATCTTGGCGATGTCCGCCGGGCCGAGGAAGCAGATGCTCGCCGCGGGCTGCGTGTAGCAACCGGGGTGCGACGCAAAGGCCTTGTCGAGCGTAGCCTGACAAACCTGCGCGCTGGAGGGCGCGAGCGAGGCGTTGCGGTAGCCGTTCGTTGCAGACTGCACGGTCGGCACGAGCGCCTTTTGAAGGCAGACCATGACCGAGTTGACCCAGGTGGTGCCCTTCTCGGAGAACTCCGTGCGACGGAAGCCGTTGCAGTACTTCTCGCCGAAGCCGAGCGCGTAACCCGTCTCGCCACACCCCACGGCCTTGTCGAGACACTGGGCGTAGAAGCCGCAGTTGCGGGAGATCGGCGCCGCGCACGCGTTCAGCGTGGGGTAGGACTCCGCGGTCGCTTGGCACGAGAGGTTCTTGCCTTCGCGCTTGAAGCACGTGCTCGGGTTCGCCTTGCATGCCGCGCTCGAGGGGAGCTTCGCCGCGCAGCTCTTCACGGCCTTGTCCGCCTCGGCGGTGCCGCAGTGGCGGCGGTTCACCTCAGCACGGCACGCGACGCGAACGACGTCGTTCGCGGGAACGAGCTCGGTGACCGTTCCGCCGAGCTCTTGCTCGCCGAGGTCGAACGTCTCTGCGTCGCTCTCCGCAGCGGGAGCGGCGCTGCAGCCAGTGAGCGCTGCGCTCGCGGCGAGGACGAAGACGGCGGAGGCGAGGCGAAGCGACGAAGCCGGGAAGTTCATGGGCGTCGATGTAGTACAACGCCTACATTTCGCAACGACGTATGTGTAAGTCTTTCACGAAGTGTTTTCGCCGCAAACGGCTGAGTTCGCGCGCGGCGACGCGCCGCACGCCTCTCTTGTCCGGGGCCACGTCGCAACGGGAGCCTCGGTGGAGATTGTGCCGGTACGAATCAGCCGCCGAAGAGTCGCCAGCCCGCGCGCACCACGGCCCCTACGAGCACCGCGTACGGGAAGATGAACGCGCTCATCGCGAAGCCCGCCTTCGCGCCCTGCTCCTTCACGACCATGAACACGTTGGCGATGCAGGGGATGAAGAGCGTGATCGTGACCATCGAGACGGCGACGTCGGCGGAGGAGAGGTGCCCGGCGCGCGCGAGCTCCAAGAGGCCGGCGGCGCCGAAGTCACGACGCAAGAACCCGACGAGCAGCGCCTCGCTCACGCGGTCGGCCACGCCGTTCTCGCGCGCGAAGCCGAGCACATGGTGCACCACGGGCTCGCCGAGGCGGTGCACGAGCGGGAGCAGGTGGAAGGCGTCGAGCGCGAAGAGCAGCAGCGTACCTAG
>CAIOHM010000122.1 GCA_903858055.1 uncultured delta proteobacterium | reverse complement strand
GCGGTCGCGGTCCACGTAGAGCTTCTCTTCGTCGACGAGCGCGCGCCCTTGCGCGGTCTCGCCGCCCGTCGCGTTGTGGATCCACGGTCCGACGAGGAGGCGGGCGTCGGCGCCCGCAGGGCTCGCGCTCACGAGCTGCGCGAAGACGTCGAAGGAGCCCTTCGGGTTGAGATCGTACCAGCCGGCGACGACGAGCATCGGCACGGCCATCGCGCTCACCTTCACGAGGCCCGAGGCGTACGTCCACGCAGGCCCGTCGTAGGGGTACTGCAACACGAGCCCTGCGGAGCCGAAGTAGCTCGTCAGAAAGTCTGCGTATTCGCGGCGCAAGACGCCGCCCGGGTAATAGAGGTCGTAGGTCGAATTGGCCTGGCAGAAGATCGGCACCGCGGCCTTCAGGTGAGGCGGCGCCGCCGAGGCGGTCTGGTACTGCTGCACGCCGAGCGCGGAGACGCCCCAGGTGCCAACGGCGCCGTTGCTCCAGGGCTGGGCGGCGACCCACTCGACCGTGTCGTAGCCGTCTTCCGCAGGGGTGAGCGAAGCCGTGCGTGCGGCGGCGCTGCCGAAGAAGCCGCGCATGTCGACGACCACGAACGCGTAGTCCTTCGATTCGAAGAGCGGCTGGCGCGACGACGACTCGAACCACAGCGCCTTGGCGTTTTCCTTGCCGTACGGCGTTTGCACGAGCACGACGGGGAGCTTGCAGCTCGGGTCCTCCGGCGCGCGCACGAACGCCGCGAGCGACTTCCCGTCACGGAGCGGAATGCTCACCTCGCGGTACGTGTGCATGGTGCACGCGTTCGTGCCCGCGTCGCCGGGAGGAGCGTCGGAGCCCGCGTCGGCAGCGGGTGAGTTCGTGGTCGAAGCGCAGCCGCCGAAGGCCACGGCGAGGGCTGCGAGCGAGGAGCGGGCGACACGCGGAAGGGTCATGACCGCGAGGGTATCAGGCTTGCGAGCGCTTCGCCGTGCCCTGCATTTTCATTAGCGGAGGCTGCCTCGATGTGCGAAGCGCCCCGGCGGCGCCGTGCGCGGGTCTTCGGGCCATTGATGCCGCGGGTACTTTCGCATCAGCTCTTTTCGGATGCCCGGGTAGTGGCGGTCCCAGAAGCCCGCGAGGTCGCTCGTGACCTGCACCGGTCGCCCGCTCGGCGCCGTCAGGTGCAGCACGATGGGCTCCTTCGCGACGCCGACGCGCGGGCCCTCGTCGCGCCCGAAGAGATCTTGCAGGTAGACCTCGACGAAGGGCGCCTTGCCGAAGGCGTATTGGATCGCGACGGCCTTGCCCGTGGGGAGCGTGAAGCTCTCGGGGGCGTGGTTTTCCAGAGCGCGGCGCACCTCCGGCTCGCAGCGGTGGAGCCAGGCGTCGGGGAGGCGGAGCGCACGGAGATCGTCGAAGGAGCGGCTTCCGCGGGCGAGCTCGCGCACGACCTCCTCGCGTGAGGGGGGCTCTTGGCCCGTGGCGTAGCCGAGGCGCACGCGGAGGCGCTCGAGGGCGTCTTTCGCGTCGAAGAGGCCCGAGGTGAGCGCGCGCTCGGTGAGGAGATCGCGTGCGGCTTCGTCGTCTTCGCGTGGCGCGCCGAGGCTCTCGTCGAGCACGAGGGCGCCGAAGGTCATGCGCGTGCGCACGTCGACGCGCTCGGCCCCGGCGTTCCAGAGCGGATCGCTGCGCTCGGCGAGGCGGGTTTCGTCCAGCGAGAGGAGCTCGGCGGCGTCCACGGCCGTCGCGCGTGTGACGACGGTCTCCCCCATGCGTTCCATCGCTTCGTGCACGAGGATCATGGGCGCGTTCCGGACGGCGCTCTCGTCTCCGAGGCGCGCGCGGCCGCCGTCGACGAGGCGCAGCGACGCGCTCTTCGTGTCGATGCGCTGCGCGATGCGGTCCGGGTGCCCGGCGAGGAGCGCCCGCGCGAGGCGCTCGTGGGTGGCCGCTTCGCGGTCGCGCGCGAAGTCACGGCCGAGGCGATCGACGGTGCGCAAGACCTCGCGCACGCGGTTCGCATCGAGACCCCGGTGGCGTGCCTCCCGTTCGGCGTTTTTCAGCTCGGCGAGCTCTTCGAGGGCCGCGAGCTCGCTGTCGAGGTCACTCTCGACGGTCGCCGTGTCGCGTGCACTCTGCATCGAAGAGAAGGCGCGGCGCGCGAGGCTGCCCTCGGTCGCGAGCACCGCGGCGAGGCTCCCGGTGCGCGCGATGCCGAGCTCGTGCGCAGCGAGGACCATGCGCGCGGCGCGCGGGTGCAGCGGCCAACGGGCGATCCGCCGAGCCTCGGCGGTGGGCTCGCCTCGGTCGTCGAGGAAGCCAAGGCGCAGGAGGAGCGTGCGGGCCTCCTCGATCCGCCGCTCGGCGGGGGCGTCGAGCCAGGGCAGCGCGGCGAGGCCGTGGACGGCGAGCGCGAGGACGAGCGGGGAGAGCTCCGCGGTCTCGACATCCGGCGTGGCGGTGGCGGGGCGACGATCGTCTTCGGCCTTGCTCCAGAGGCGCACGCACACGCCGGGCCCGGTACGCCCCGCGCGCCCGGTGCGTTGATCGGCCGACGAGCGGGCGATGGGGGCAAGCACGAGCTCCGTGGTGCCGAGGGTCGGGTGGCGCTTGGCTTTGCGCTCGAGGCCCGCATCGACGACCGCCGCGACGCCCTCGATGGTGATCGACGACTCGGCGACGTTCGTGGCGAAGATCACGCGGCGCCGCCGGCTCCGGCCGAACACGGCCGCGTCTTGCTCCTCAGGGGTCATGGTGCCGTGGAGCCCTGCGAGCTCGAGATCGAAGCGCTCAGCGAGCTTCTCGCCGCGCTCGAGGCAGCGCCGAATCTCGGGTGCGCCGGGGAGGAAGACGAGCGCGTGGCCGCTGAGCCCTTCCGTGTAGAGCTCATGCAAGGCGGAGAGGACGCGCGCCTCGAGGGGGCGATCGTCGGCGGCGGAGAAGCGGAGCTCGACCGGGTGGAGCCGCCCGTCGCTCGTGTGCACGACGCCGTCGCACCAGCCCGCGAAGCGCTCGGCGGCGATCGTGGCCGAGAGGACGCCGATGCGCAGATCCGGGCGGACCGTGCGCTGCGCATGGAGGGCGAGGGCCAGCGCCGTGTCGCCTTCGAGGTTCCGCTCGTGGGCCTCGTCGGCGATCACCACGGCGACGCCGGGCAGCGAGGGCTCTTCGAGGAGGCGGCGAGTGAGGACGCCCTCGGTCACGAAACGGATGCGCACGTCTGCGCCGCCCACGCTCTCGAAGCGCACCTGGAAGCCGACCCGCTGACCGAGCGATTCCCCGAGCTCCTCGGCCACGCGCTTGGCCGCGAGGCGGGCCGCGAGGCGACGCGGCTCGAGCACGACGATCTCGCCTGAAGCCGCGAGCCCGGCGTCGAGCAGCGCCCGAGGGATCCGTGTGGTCTTCCCGCTGCCGGGGGGCGAGGTCAGCACGAAGTTGCGCCCGGCGGCCACGGAGGCGACGACCGCGGGCGCCACCGCGTCGACCGGAAGGGGCGCGAGAGCCATGGCCTGCCCATAGCGAATTGTCGTGCGGACGGCCGGTCCTTCCGCGCGGCGAACTTCGAAACGTCGCGGCGGAGCGCTTGGCAATGTGCTTAGGGAGCCGGGTTCCCATGATCACCCTCGACAAGCTCACCAAGCGCTTTGGTCCCAAGATCCTCTTCGAGAACGTCTCGATGCGCTTCGACCCAGGCAAGCGCTACGCCCTGGTCGGCGCGAACGGTGCCGGAAAATCCACGCTGCTGAAGGTCATCTCCGGCGAGCAAGACTCCGATCAGGGCTCGGTTGAGATTCCGAAGAAGCTCCGCGTCGGCGTGCTCAAGCAGGACCACTTCGCCTACGAGAAGGCGCGCATCCTCGACACCGTCATGATGGGCAACGCCGTGCTCTGGGACGCGATGCAGGAGAAGGAGCGCCTCTACGCCGTCGAGATGACCGACGAGGTCGGCATGCGCCTCGCGGAGCTCGAGGGTGTCGTCGGCGAAGAAGACGGCTACACGGCGGAGCCTCGTGCGGCGGCGCTCCTCGAAGGTCTCGGCATCGCCACCGATCGTCACCTCGAGCCGATGAGCGCGCTCGCGGGCGGCTACAAGCTCCGCGTCCTCATCGCGCAGACCCTCTTCGCGGGCGCCGACGTGCTGCTCCTCGACGAGCCGACGAACCACCTCGACCTCGACTCGATCCGCTGGCTCGAGAACTACCTGACGCGCGAGTTCAGCGGCACGCTGCTTGTCGTCAGCCACGACCGCCACTTCATGAACGCGATCGCCACGCACGTGGCCGACGTCGACTACCAAACGGTCACCGTCTACACGGGCGATTACGACGATTTCGTCGAGCAGAAGACCACGGGCGTGCGCCAGTCCGAAGCCGACATCGCCCAGCGCAAGAAGAAGATCGCCGAGCTCAAGGACTTCGTCGCGCGCTTCGGTGCGAGCGCGAGCCGCTCGAGCCAGGCGCAGTCGCGCGTGAAAGAGATCGAGCGCCTCGAGGCCGGCATTCAGTCGAAGCGCTCGAGCGTCGTGCGTCCCTACATCAAGTTCGAGCTCGCGAAGGCCTCGGGCCGTGACGTGGTGCGCATCGAGAACGTCGCGAAGGCTTTCGGCGAGAAGACCATCTTCGAGGACCTCTCGTTCAACCTCGACCGCGGCGACAAGCTCGCGGTCATCGGCCCGAGCGGCATCGGCAAGTCCACGCTCCTCAAGATGCTCGTGAACGAGTACGCGCCCGACGCGGGCAAGGTCGTCTGGGGCCACGAGACCAACGTCGGCTACTTCGCCCAGGACCACCACGAGGCGCTCGAGGCGGGCTACAAGGCCTACGAGTGGCTGCACCGCTTCGATCCGCTCGCGGGCATCGAGCAGGTGCGTGGAGTCCTCGGAAAGCTCCTCTTCAGCGGCGACGCAGGCCTCAAGCTCACCGAGAACCTCTCGGGCGGCGAGGCCGCGCGCCTCTTGCTCGCGAAGATCATCCTCCTCAAGAACAACGTCGTCGTCCTCGACGAGCCCACGAACCACCTCGACGTCGAGAGCATCGACGCGCTCCTCGAGGCGCTCATCGAGTTCAAGGGGACGGTCATCGTCACGAGCCACGACCGGCACTTCGTGGGCAAGCTCGCGACCCGTATCCTCTCGCTCACGGCGAAGGGGCAGCGCCTCTTCAGCGGCACCTACGACGAGTTCCTCGAGCGTTACGGCGCCGAGGTCGAGGCAGGCTGACGTCGCGTGCGGCGCAGGGAAACCCGCGCCGCTCGTTGGACCGCCGCGGCGTGATCTGCGAGAACGCGAAGCCATGAAGAGCGCGACCTCCGTGCCGCTGGCACCGATGACCACCCTGGGCCTCGGCGGCCGCGCGTCGCGAGTGGACGAGGTGCTCTCCGAGGCAGATCTCGCCGCGGTCGTGCGCCGTTGCCGCGACGCGGGTGAGCCCTTGGCCGTCGTCGGTGGGGGCTCGAACCTCATCGTGCCGGACGAGGGGTTCCCTGGCACGGTGCTCCGCGTGGCGGATCGTTCGTTGCGCGTCGCGCGGGAGGGCGAGGACGTGCTCGTGAGCGTGGGCGGCGGCATGCCGTGGGGTGATCTCGTGGCGCGCGCGGTCGAGGAAGGCTGGTCCGGGCTCGAGTGCTTGGCCGGTATTCCCGGGTCCGTGGGAGCGGCGCCCATCCAGAACATCGGCGCCTACGGGCAAGAGGTCGGCGAGAGCATCGCCGCGGTGCACTTCTTCGACCGGCGCCGCGACGCGTTCGACTCGTGGTCCGGCGAGACGTGCGCGTTCGCGTACCGCGACAGCCGCTTCAAGCGCGAGGGGCACGCGATCGTGCACCGCGTGGACTTTCGCTTTCGTGCGGAGGTGCTCTCGAAACCGCTGCGCTACGCGGAGCTCACGGGAGCTTTGGGCGTGGCTTCGGGCGCGCGCGCACCGCTGCGCGAGGTTGCCGAGACCGTCGTCGCGCTTCGCCGCAAGAAGGGCATGGTGCTCGACGCCGGCGACCCGGACTCGCGGTCGGCAGGTTCGTTCTTCGTGAACCCGATCCTCACCGCGCGCGAGCTCGCGGACTTTCGCCAACGGCTCGCGAGCGCAGGCCTCCCCGATCCCACGTTCTTTCCCGCCGACGGCGACCGCACGAAGGTGCCGGCGGCGTGGCTCATCGAGAAGGCGGGCTTCGTGAAAGGCCAGGAATTCGGACATTTTCGAATCTCGACGAAGCACGCGCTCGCCCTCGTGCACCTCGGCGGCGGCTCGAGCCACGAGCTGCTCGCGGCGGCGGCGTGCATCGTCGAAGGCGTGCGAGCGCGCTTCGGGATCACCCTCGAACGCGAGCCCGTGCTGCTCGTGCCGGAGCGCGCGTGATGCGTAGCGCCTTCGTG
>CAIOHM010000121.1 GCA_903858055.1 uncultured delta proteobacterium | reverse complement strand
GCGTGCAGCGAAGCCCAGTAGAAAAGCACGCGGTCGCCCATGTCTTCCGGCGGCACGAGCTGCATCTCCACGAGCACGCGGAGGCCGCCCTCGAGCGTCGCCACGAGGTCGATGCGCACCACCTTGCGGTCCGCATGCCCGAGCTCGTGCTCGCGCCCCTGCGCCTCCACCGCCACGAAAGGCCGCGGCGGCCGGAAGACCGCGTTGAGCAGCTCGAGCAAGAGCGGCGCGCGCTTCGGGTCCGCGAAGAGCGTCTTGAAGACGAGGTCGCGCTTCGGGTCGAGCAGCGCACGCCGGTGCTCCGGTCGCTCCGAAGGCACCCAGTAGGCGTCGTCGAGGAGCAGCGGATCGAACGCCGCGGGGTCCACATTGAGGGTCGACTCGGCGGGATCGCCCGAGCGGTAGCCGTCACCTTCGGAGCCCTCGCGAAGCGCGAGCGAGCCCGGAACGAACGGCGTGAACGAATGCCGGCGGTCGCCGGCGCGGAGGGAGAGCGTGGGGGTCATGCCTTCTCTATCGAAGACCGACCCCCGAATCTTGCGTGCACTCTGCATGCACCGTGTCGATTTTCACTGTGGCGAAGAAACCGCCGAACCTCCGCGCGAACGCCCTGGCTACGCCGTGACCGCCGCATGGCCACGGGGCAAAGCGAATCCCCAAGCCTCGCCACGCACACGAACGCGTGGCCACCGCGCGGCCGGCCATGGCCAGCACGCCGCGCACGAATCGAGCTTGTTTTGCAGGCGATCGCGCTGGCATGGCGCCTGCTGTCGGGGCCCCATGACCCACGAGCCCACGCCCCACGACCCCTTCGTGAAGACCGTCTTCGGCGACCTCGCGCTCGCGGCGGAGGAGCTCCGCGCCGTGCTCCCGCCTTCGCTCGTGGCGCGGATCGACTGGTCGACCATGACGCACGAGCCGGGCTCCTTCGTCGACGAAGCCTTGAAGAGCCGCCTCACGGACATGCTCTTTTCCGTGCGCACGCAAGGCGGCCACGACCTCCGCGTCTACGTGCTCTTCGAGCACCAGAGCCACGCCGACCGGTGGATGGTCCTCCGCGCCCTCGAGTACACGGTGCGCATCTGGAGCGAGCTCCGCGCACGGAGTCCAAAAGCGAAGCGCCTGCCTGTGGTGATCCCGGTCGTGCTCCACCACGGCGAGCGCGGATGGCGCGCGCCGCGCGAACTGCACGAGCTCCTCGACCCGCTCGTCGCCGAAATCCCTGAGCTTGCGGCCCTCGTGCCGCAAGCGCGTATCGTCGTCGACGACCTCGCCACCCTCACCGACGACGACCTCGAGCGCCGCTCCCACGAGCTCGCGCTCCGCGTGGCGCTCTGGCTCCTGCGCGACGGCCGCCGCCGCGATCGCCTCCTCGCGAGCCTCGCCCGCTGGGGTCCCATGCTCGCGGAGCTCGTGCTCCGCCCCGGCGGAATCCGCGCCTTCCAATACCAGCTCGCCTACCTCTACAAGGTCGCCGACGAAGACGTTCGCGTTGCCTTCCTCGGCCTCCTCGACCACACTTCCGAAGACTCCCGAGATGCCGTCATGACCATCGAAGAAATGCTCATCAACCAAGGAATCGCGAAGGGCCTCGAGAAGGGCCTCGAGAAGGGGCGCGTCGAAGGGCGCGTCGAGGGGCGCGTCGAGGGGCGCGTCGAAGAGGCCGCAAACGCGGTCTTCCGGGTGCTGGCGACTCGGAAGCTGCCCGTGAGCGACGCCCTGCGCGCGCGCGTGCTCGCCTGCTCGAACCTCGAGGACCTTGGGCGAATGCTCGACCGCGCGATCGAGGTCGCGAGCGCGGAGGACCTCTTCACGAACTGAGGGCCGCGCGGTCGAACCTCGCTCGGGTGCGGGTGCGAGAGAAGCGTGATCGCGCACCACCCGAGCACGGCGCGTGGCCGCTCGCCGTGAAGCGAGGGGCGCTCGCTTTCGAGGGTCGCGACGCGCCCTTCTCGCGGCACAGCGCGGCGCCGCGTGCCCTCGCCGGTTCGGAGAGGGCTCTACCCCTTGCCGTTGAAGAGGCCGCCGAAGATGCGGCTCACGATCGTGTCTCCGCCGCTGCTGCTGTCGCTGCTCGCGCTCGCCGTGTAGCGGCACGCGCAGCGCTGGTCTTTCGGTACGTCGCCGAGCACCTGCTCGACGTGCATGCCGCAGCCGGCGAAGGAGGGTTTGTGGCACTGGTTGCATTCGACGCGACGGCACATGGGAACCTCGATGCGTGTGTAAACTGCAAAGAACAGGTGAGGCGCTTCAGAGGCACGACGATGCGTGCGGCACGACGACTTGGCTCTCGGGCGAAAACAGCACACGAACCGCCGGCGCCGCCGCAAGGCTCTTCTTGACCTTGCAGTTCTCGACGGCGCGCAAGATGGCGGCGCGGTATTGCTCGGGAAAACCCTTGGGGAGCGTGAGGTGCACGGTCATGCCCTTCGGCAGGTGCGAGGCCTCGTCTTCGTCGACCTCGAGCGCCAGCGCGAGCCCCTCGGTCGCGAGCTTGCGCGACTGGCAAAACGCCGCGGCGTAGAAGCCCGCGCACGTGGCGATGGAAGCGAGGAACAGATCGTAAGGCGAGGGGCCGGCGTCCGTACCGCCGTGCACCGGGAGCTGATCGGTCACGATCGTGTGCGCCCCGAGCTGGGTCTCCACGCGAATGCCACCAGGGAACGAGACGGGAATCGTGCGGGTCATGACACGGAGAGCCTCTCGCCCGACGGAAGGGTTCGAAAAAAAGAACGCGGCGCGCACGAACGCGCGTGCGCCTGCGTTTTCAGGGAGATGCGTGCTCGGTCCGCCGCACGCCCGCGTCGTTCAACGCGCGCCGCACGAGCTCCTGCACCTCGGCGGGCACCGCGCGCCCCTCGGCCCCCACGACCTGGCAGCGGCGCAGCGTGCGCTTCAGCGAGGCGCACGCGACCTCGCAGCGCTTGCACGCGCGCAGGTGCGTCTCCATGGCGGCACAATCCACCGCGCTGAGGTCGCCCTCGAGGTTCGCGGAGAAGGCCCGGGCGATGTGGTTGCAGAGGCCCGCCTCTTCCTCGCCCAGCGTCACGTGCGGCTCGAGCGTGGCCCGCAGCGTGGCCCGCGCCCGGTGCAGACGGCTCTTCACGGCCTCCGCGGAGATGCCGAGCACGTGCGCGACCTCGGGCGCGGTGAGTCCTTCCACGTCGCGCAAGACCAAGACCTCGCGCGCCGCCTCGTCGAGGGTCGCGAGCGCTTCGTCGAGGAGTCGCGCGGTCTCCCGCTGCGTGACGAGGGTCTCGGGGCCCGGGTCGTGGCTCGCGAAGACGCGGCTCTCGCTGCCCTCCTCGATCGGCACCGCCACGCCCGGCCGGTCGAGCATGCGGCGCCGGCGACGGCTGCATGCGCTGCGGGCGAGCGCATAGAGCCAGCTCGAGAACGAGCTCTCGCCACGGAACGCGCCAATCTCGCGCGTGGCGCTCAAGAGCGCGTCTTGGAGCACGTCTTCGGCGTCGGCGCGGTCGCGGCACATGCGCTGCGCGTAGCGGAGCAGCTGCGGCGCGGACTGCGCGAGGAGCGCCTCGAGCGCCGCACGGTCGCCGCTCTGCGCGTCGTGGACGAGGGTGTCGGCGGGGGTCGCCGCTTCGTTCGAGAGCTCCATTCCGTTTGGTCTACGCAACGCGCGGGCGTGCGGCCAGAGCATCTTTTGCAGGGGTTCGCGCATTTCATGCCGTGCGCGTGCGAATTCGAGAACCCTTCGTCGGCGCCGCCGACTCCCACGAGGCAACGGCGCACGACCTTCGCGCGCACGCCGACCCCACGCCGGAGAACACACCATGGCCCTCGTGAATGGCACCGCTTCCACCTTCGACGCCGCCGTGCAGAGCGGCATCACCCTCGTCGACTTCTGGGCCCCCTGGTGCGGTCCGTGCCGCGCCTTCTCGCCCATCTTCGAGGCCGCCGCGCGCAAGCACCCGAACGTCACCTTCATGAAGGTGAACACCGACGCCGAGCCTTCCCTCGCCGCCGCGTTCCGCATTCGGAGCATCCCCACGCTCATGGCCTTCCGCGAGGGAATTCCCCTCTTCGCGCAGCCCGGTGTCGTGCAGGCTGCCGATCTCGATCGCCTCGTGGGGGCCCTCTCGAACGTGAACATGGAGGAGGTCCGCGCCAAGATCGCGGCGCACGAGCGCGGCGCTCGCGTAGCGTGATCGCATGTGGAACGAGCGCTACGCCGAAGAAGGCTTCGCCTACGGCACCGAACCGAACGACTTCGTGGCGGAGGTCACGCGCGCGCTGTCGCCGGGTCGCGCGCTCGATCTCGCGGGCGGCGAGGGGCGCAACGCCGTCTTCCTCGCGGGCCTCGGGCATCGGGTGCTGCTCGTCGACGCCGCGCGCGTGGGTCTCGAGAAAGCCAAGCAATTCGCCGCGCAGAAGTCGCTTTCGGTCGAAACCCTCGAGGCCGACTTTGCTGCGTGGTCGCCGGAGCCCGCCTCGTGCGATCTCATCGTGAGCTCTTGGGCTCACGTGCCGCCACAGGTGCGCCGCACCCTCCACGCGGCCTGCGTGCGCGCGCTGCGCCCCGGCGGTCACTTCGTGCTCGAGGCCTACACGCCGGAGCAGACGGCGCGCACGACCGGAGGCCCGCGTGACCCGAGCCTCTGCATGACCGCCGCCGCGCTCCGCGAAGAGCTCGCGGGCCTCGAGGTCCAGGTCGCGCGCGAACTCGAGCGCCACGTGAG
>CAIOHM010000120.1 GCA_903858055.1 uncultured delta proteobacterium | reverse complement strand
GTCCACGAGCAGCGCGAGATCGAGCTTCTCGCCCTGCGTGCCGTAGCGCACCGAGTCACGCGCGAGCGCCTCGAGCTGGTCGTCGAAGATGCTCTTCGACTCGTGGAGCAAACGCCCAATGAGCGACGACTTCCCGTCGTCGACGCTCCCGCACGTGATGAAGCGCAGCGTCTCTTTGGTCGCCTGAGCCTCCAGGTACGCGCCAATGTTCGAAGCCTCGAGCGTGGACATCTCAGAAATAGCCCTCTTGCTTTTTCTTCTCCATCGACCCCGCGTCGTCGTGGTCGATGAGGCGCCCCTGCCGCTCCGAGGAACGCGCGTTCAAGGTCTCCGCAACGATCGCGTCGAGCGTCGTGGCGCTACTCTCGACGGCCCCCGTGAGCGGGTAGCACCCGAGCGTGCGGAAGCGCACGAGGCGCTCCTCGACGACCTCCCCCGGCGTGAGCCGCGCGCGCAGGCGCTCGTCGTCGACCATGAGGAGCGTGCCGCCTCGTCGCACGACCGGACGCACCTTTGCAAAGTACAAGGGAACGATGGGGAGCCCCTCCGAGCGGATGTACTGCCAGATGTCGAGTTCGGTCCAGTTCGAGAGCGGGAAGACGCGGATGCTCTCGCCGCTGCGCATGCGCGTGTTGTAGAGCGACCACAGCTCGGGCCGCTGCGCTTTCGGATCCCACCGGTGCCCCGCGCTACGAAACGAGAAGATGCGCTCCTTCGCGCGGCTCTTCTCTTCGTCGCGGCGCGCACCGCCGAAGACGATGTCGAAGCCGTGACGATCGAGCGCTTGGCGGAGCGCCTGCGTCTTCATGACGTCGGTGTAGTAGTTCGAGCCATGGTCGAACGGGTTCACGCCTTGCGCGAGCCCTTCGGCGTTCGTGTGCGTCAGGAGCTCCATCCCGCTCTCGGCGACCATCCGCGCGCGGTGCGCGTACATCTCGCGGAACTTCCACGTCGTATCGACGTGCAGCAGCGGGAACGGCGGCTTCGCGGGATAAAAGGCCTTCCGCGCGAGGTGGAGCATCACCGAAGAGTCTTTGCCCACCGAGTAGAGCATCACGGGCTTCTTCGCGCCGGCCACGGCCTCGCGGATGATTTCGATGCTCTCGGCTTCGAGCGCGTTCATGGTCTCACGGCCCTCACCGCGAGGAGGCTAGCAGCAAGGCGAACTCCACGCGAACGAGCAAGTGCTCGCCCCCTGCCGGCTTGGGCTTCGGCTCAGCGAATGATCGCGATGACCTGCTGGTTCGTCGCGAGCAGCCGGCCGTCAGGGCTCCAGAGCTCGCGCGTCTCGTGGGCGTACCCCTCGGCCAATTCGTTGCACCATGCACGGTGGTAGACGGGCTCGTCGGGAGACAAGCGGTCGTCCTGCAGGGCCAAGGCGAAGGAGATCGTCGCGATCGGCCGCGGCGTCGCGAACGACGAGAGCGCGGCGGGCCAATAGCAGTCGGCGTAAGCGGCGATCATCGCGGCGTCGACGCGAACACCTGGGTTTCGTGCGCGAACGTATCCCTCGGCCCGCGCCTCGGGGGAGCCCGCGTAGGGCACGGGACCTGCGAGTCGGTACTCGAAGT
This sequence comes from uncultured delta proteobacterium, assembly GCA_903858055.1. Classification (GTDB taxonomy): domain Bacteria; phylum Myxococcota_A; class Polyangia; order Polyangiales; family Polyangiaceae; genus CAIQDA01. The sequence goes on along the minus strand of CAIOHM010000120.1, from coordinate 2,655 downwards.
GCTGCGTGAAGACCGGCATGACCGCCACGTTCACGGGCATGGGCTCGAGGGAGGCGACCGCGGGCATCGGGGGAGCGACCGACCGGCTCCAGCCAGGGACCTCGGGCCGCGCGCGCGCGCAGAGCACGGTCGCATGGAACAGGGTCTCGCTCGTGTCGACCTTCGCCGGGTCGTCGCACGCGAGCACGCGCACGCGCATGAGTGCGAGCGACGAGCTCACGCGCACCGGCTCGACCTTCACGATCGCAAGGCCTGCGGGCACCGGCGCGAGGCAATCCGCCTGCACGGCGCGCACGCGCCGCGAAGGGTCTCCCACCGCGGTCATCGCGGCGCGCACCATGGCGCCGATCACGAGGCCGCCGTACGCTCCGCGCCCCTGCTGCCAGCCATCGGCGACATCGAGCCGAAAGGTCGTCGCGTCGAGACGCTCGGCGTCGAGCACGTCACTGAAAGTCCGCATGGGGTCGTTCTCCGCTCTCGGTCGCGCAGGGTCAGCGCACCAGGAACGGCACGGCGACCCCGACGGCCGCCACGCCGAACCCGATGCCAAGGAGGAGGCCCACGGTCTTTCCCGCCTCGACCTTCTCGAACTCCGCGTGGTGGATGGCGGCCAGCGGGTAGGCAGCGCGGGTCCTGTTTTGCGAGGCGATGACCAGATCGTCGCCTTCCACGCGCGCATCGAGGGGCGGCTCGAACCGCAATACGCCGCCGTCGTTGAAGACGAGCTCGAACGACGAGACCGCAGGCAGGCTCTCGATGCGGCCGTCGAGGGTCTCGAGGTTCGCGAAGCTCCGCGTCGTCATCACGCCGTAGCTTGGACCGAACGCCATGCCGCCGCGCCGCCCGGCGAACCCATAGCCGTAGCCGTAGCCCATGTTGTACGACTCGACCGTGCTCACGAGCTCGCGCGCCCCCGAGAGCTTCGGGATCTCGGTCGGCTTCACGAGCACCTGCGAGGTGCAGCCTGCGAGGAGCGTAGCCGCTGCGAGGAAGATCGTTCGCATCACCGCGCCATCGTCACACGGCGCTCGCGTGCACCGCCACCGGCGCCTTCCACTGCGCGCGCTCGTCGAGGAACTGGGCGATCGGCGACAGCAACGCGTCCGGGCGCTCGAGGAGCGAGAAGTGGCTCGAGCGCCAGAGGAAGCGGTGCTCGGCGTTCGGCATGCGCCATTGCATGTCGAACGACTGGCGCGCCGGCGTGAGGAGGTCGAAGGCGCCGCTCACGATGAAGGCCGGCATGTCGATGTCAGGCAGGAGGTGAAAGACCGAGTGCGCGTCGAGCTCGAGGAAGAGGCGCATGTAGTTCGGGAAGCTCTCGCCAAGGACGTGGTCGAAGTACTTCGCCATCGTCGCCCGCATCTCCTCCTGCCGCCCAGGGGCGGTGAACTTGAACATGAACGAGTTCATGAGGAACTGGGCCGCGCGAGCGAGGGCGCGAATCGGAGCCGCGTCACCCGGGTACTTGCGCGCGTGGGCGAGCCCTTCGTGGAGGAGGCGCGCCATGCCGGGCACGCGGAAGAGCGGCTGAAACCCCGTGGTGAGCGTGTGCCCGTAGGTGCCGTTCAGGAGCACGAGGCCCGCGATTCGGTGCGGCTCGTTCGCCGCGAGCTCGAGCGAGACCTGCACGCCCATCGACCACCCCACGAGGGCCGCGCGCTCGATGCCTTCGACGTCGAGGATGTGGAGCGCGTCTTCCGCGTGGTGGGGGATCGACAGCTTACGGTGCGTGGCGGGCGTGCCGCTCTCGAAGAGGCCGCGGTAGTCCCACGTAATGATTCGGTAGTCCCGCCAAAAGCGCTCGATGAACGGGTCCCAGGCGAAGAGCCGCCCGCCGAGGCCGTTGGCGAGGAGGACCGTGCGACGCCCCTCGCCGAGGGTCCAGTACTGGAGCTCCGTGCCGTCGCGACCGCGAATGCGCTCGCTGCGCATGGACGCTTCCCAGGGTTGCCGCGGCTTGAAGGGGACGACGTTGTGGGCCATGGGTCGTTGCTCGTGGGACAAGGCGTTCAGCGGAACTTCGAAAAATCAGGGCTGCGCTTCTCCATGAAGGCGCCGACGGCCTCTTGGAGCTCGGGCGATCGCAGGCGCGCGAGGAAGATCGCGGCCTCTTCGACGAGAGCCTCGTCGATGGCGTTGCGGTCACGGCCCCGCAGCAGTGCCTTCGAACGCCTCACGGCCTCGGGTGCCTTCGCCGCGAGCGCCAGAGCCTTCGCCCGCGCAAAGGAGAGCACCTCGCCCTCGGGTGCCGTTCGCGAGACGATGCCGTAGCGCTCGGCCTCGGTGCCGCTGAACCCCTCGGCGAGGAGCAGCAGCTCGCTCGCCTTCGCGAGCCCGACCATTCGAGGAACGAGGAGGCTCGACGCGCCCTCGGGCACGAGCGCAAGGTCCACGAACGGCATGCGGAACTTCGCCGACGGCGCGGCGTAGGAGAGATCGCAGTGGAGGAGCATCGTCGTCCCGATGCCGACCGCGTGCCCTTCGACGGCGGCCATGAGGGGCTTCTCGGCGCTCACGAGCGCGCGCAAGAAACGAAAGACGGGGCTCGTGGTGTCGACGGGCGGGTTCGAGGCGAACTCGGCGAGGTCGTTGCCCGCGGTGAAGTGCCCGCCGAGCCCGTGAAAGAGCACCACGCGCACGGCCTCGTCGTGCGCG
>CAIOHM010000119.1 GCA_903858055.1 uncultured delta proteobacterium | reverse complement strand
GCCGCGCCGTCGGTGAGCTGGCTGCAATCGTGGCGACGCAGCGATCCTGCCACCAAGGGATTTTCCTCGTCGTTCGCTTCGAAGGCATGTGCGGAGAGCTCCCAGCGCCGCGTCTGCGCGAGCGGGTTCTGACGCCCGCGGGCGAAGGCCGTGCGGGCAAGAGAGGCCAGGTGCTCCCAGCGCAGGGGCGTGCGCGCGAACGTGTAGTCTGCAAGCTCGGCGAAGAGCTCCGGCCACACGAACTTGCGCGGCGCCGTCTCCTCCGGCACGAGCGCCGCGGCGCCGAGGTGCGCGACGGACTCGATCGATGGCCGCGCACGGAGCTGCTCCACGCCGAGCACGAGCGCCACGTCGTAGCGCCCCGCCTCGAGCTCCGCCGTCGCCGCGAGGATCGCGAGGCTCCCCGAGGCGCAGGCCCCCTCGTGCCGCGACGCAGGCAGGCCCGCGAGCCCCGGAATCGACGAGGCCACGAGCGGCCCCAAGTGCCCCTGCCCCGTCGAGAGCTCGCCAACGAAGTTCGCCACGTGAACCGTCCCCACGCGCGCGCGGTCGATCCCTGCAGAATGCAAGGCGCTCTCGCCCACCTCGGCGAAGAGCGCGGCGAGCGACGTGCCCTCGCGGTGCAAGACGCGGGCGAAATCGCTCTGGGCGCCGCCTGCGACGAACACCCCTGCGCTCATGCGCGCACCGGGAGCTTCCAGCCGGGCACCCAGTCGGCGTGGAAGCCGATGGGGACGCGCGCGGGGATGCGCAGCTTCACGACGGGCCCGCGCTCGACCGCCTTCGCGTCGTAGACCCACGCCTCGGCGTCTTCCCGGGCGCGCGCGACCACGAAGGTCACGAGCCAGCCATCGAACTCGTCGCCCTCCGCGTGGCGCGGCGCGAAGACGAGCTCGCTGCCGAAGCGCCCTTCCCCGTAACGGTGAGAGGACTTGCTCGCACGCTCGAGGTCGTGCACGTCGACGCCGTCGAAGAGGAGCGAGGGCTCGCCGCGCGCGATGTTCGGCATGGCGGCGTAGCGGAACTTCACGCCGCCGAAGCGGTCGTCCATGCGTGGGAATTCGCCGAGCGCATCGTCGAGGCCGCGCTCGCGCACGGCGCCGGTCTCGAGATCCATGACCCATTCGTGGAGCCGCGGCTCGAGGCGCAAGAAGCCTATGGTCGGCACGGACTCCTCGGCGTGGGGGTCCGCGACCGGGTTCTCGATGCGGCAGCCTACGAGGCGAATCGTCGCCCCCTCTTCGTAGGCGCCGATCACGTGGTACATGTAGAATGCATTGGCGTCGAACCAGCGGATGGTCTCGCCCGGAGCCCCGCGCCGGAGCACGCCGATGCGCGCCGGCTGACCGCGCCGGAGGCCGACCTTGGTGCGCCCCTTCTTGAGCTCTTCGGCGTCCCACTGCATGGACATGTCGAAGAGCAGCACGTGGTTCTCCGTGAACGCCATGTCGTGCTGGAGGCGTGGGCCGTCGAGGGGCACGACCGTGTGGTGCGTGACCTTGCCCTCGGGGCTCACGAGGCCCGTCGAGAGGAAATCGCCTCGCGCTTGATAGTCGAAGTAGAGGAGCTCGCCCGTACGCGGACAGACCTTCGGGTGCGCCGAGATCGACTTCAGGCCCGCGCCGAACTCTTCGCGTCCGAGCGTCGCGAGCGAGTGCGGGTCGAGGGCGTAGACCTCGCCCGAGAGCCACCAGAGCGCGAGCAGCTTGCCATTGTGGAACGTGACGTCCGTGTTCGCGGTGTTCTTGAAGGGCGCGCCCTTGCGCGTGAAGTCGGGCCGCTCCGTGGAACTCCCCCAGAGCGCCTCGCCGGCGGCGGTCTCCGCGTCGAAGCCCTCCGTTCGCACGTATTTTCGCAGGTAGCGCGCTTGCCCGTTCTCGAAACGCACACGGTGGACCATGCCGTCGCCGTCGAACCAATGGTAGCGGCCGCGCGGCTCGAAGCGAGGGTTCGACCCGTTGCGCACGAAGTCGCCGAAGAGGTCGCGCGGCACCTCGCCCTCGATCACCTCGAGCGCGACCTCGGTGTCGAGCTCGCCCTCGACGGGCGCAAACAAACCGGAGCGGTACGGGTGCGGCAGCGCGTTCATGGGGCGAGCGTACCGGAGCTGGCTCTTCCGGAAAGGGGCCGTGACGCGCGCCCACGCACGGAGAGGCGGCCCCCGCGCGCACCCGTCAATCGTACCGGTACTTTCAACAACGGAGATCCGTACGATTTGCTCAAGGTGCGCGGCTGCCCACCGTTCATCGGTCGTACCGGGGTGCAAGAAGCGCCGACGGCGCCTCCCGTGAGGCGGAAGCCCAGCTCCAAGAAGGAGTGCCGTGCTCGCCATCCAGACCAACGTCGCGTCGCTCGAGGCCCAAAGGAACCTTGGCACCAGCCAAGCGGCCTCGCTGCGCTCGTTGGCCCGCCTCTCGAGCGGCCTCCGCATCCACTCGGCGCGCGACGACGCCGCGGGGCTCGGCATCGCCACGCGCCTCAGCGCGACCGCGGTCTCGAGCAAGGTGGCCCTGCGCGGCCTCAACGACGGCGTGAGCCTCGTGCAGACCGCCGAGGGCGCGCTCGGGACGATCCACGAGCTCCTGCAGCGCGGCCGTGAGCTGGCCACGCAGGCCGCGAACGGGTCGCTCACGGACGCGGACCGATCGTTCATCACGACCGAGTTCGCGCAGCTCCGCGACGAGATCGATCACGTCGCGAGGGGCACGAAGATCTTCGGCAAGACGCCGCTCTACGAGCCAACCACGTACACGACGACGACCACGCAAGACGTGACCGTGCAGCCGGTGACGACGACGGAAACCACGCGGACGGTCGCGAACGCGCGCATCGGCACGACCTCGTCCCTCAAGGTCTGGTTCGCGGACGGCGGCAGCTACACCGAGACAACGCTCGACGGGTCGGGATCGGGCACGCGGATGACGGGCTCCGGGGTCGCGCCGGTCGGCATCATCCCCGCAGGCACCCAGAACCTCCGCGTAACGCTCGATGACCTCGGCATGGACGACGACTTGCAGCTCTTCAGCCGCGACGGCGTGCACATCGCAGGCTCGCCCGCGGCCGGCGCGCGGAAGGACTTCGTGTGGGGCGCGGCGGGCGTGAACAGCATCGCCGACGTCACGAACCAGCTCCTCACGACGGGCAACGGCTTCCAGAACGGCAACGGGACGCCGGTGTCCTTCAGCGGGGCCGAGCCGCTCTTGAACACGGCGGACACGGCGGGGAAGACCTTCGTCGCTCAGTCGTCGAACCCGGCGAGCTACGCGTTTCAGGGAACCTACAACGGCATCGGCGTGCACTACAGCGGCGACAGCGACTGGTTCATGTCGCAGCCGAACGCGAACCTGTCGCCCGGGCAGATCGAGAGCCTCGTCCTCGACAACGTCACCGAGCCGCTCTTTCTCTCGGTCGTGGGCTCGGGCAGCTTCACGCTCTCCGCGACCTGGGACGCCATGCCGACCTCGACGGGCATCGCCGGCGGGAGCCCGACGACGCTGGCGACGACCACCGCGGTCACGAACGGCACGCCCACCACGACCTCGACGACGACGACCGTGGTCGCCGATTCCCCGATCGCCCCGCCCGCCGACTCTTCGGTCACCACCCCGGGAACGGCCTCGACCGCGACGACGGTCTCCGGCGACGTGACGACGCAAACGGTCTCCCGCACCGACACGGTGACGACCACCCAATACGCTGCCTCCTACGTGCGAAACCCGCCGCCGACGCCGTTTCACATCGAGGTCATCGCGAGCGCGAACGTCGACGACGGCGTGACGACGATCGGCATCTCGGGCACGCCCGCCGACGCCGATGCCCTCGGGATCTCGGTCTTGGACCTCGGCACGGCGGACGGCGCCCGCGCCGCGCTCGACGCGTTCGACGCGGCGATCGGCAAGGTGAGCGAGTACCGCGCGACCTATGGCGCGCTTCAAAACCGCCTCGAGGTCGCGCACTCGAATTTGAGCCTCCAGCTCATGACGACCGAGGTCGTGCGTGGACGCATCCGCGACGTCGACGTGGCCGCCGAGTCGTCCGCGTTGAGCAGCAGCCAGGTGCGCGCCCAGGCGGGCATCGCGGTCTTGGCCCAGAGCGCGAAGAGCCCGGAAATGGCCTTATCCCTGTTGCGCGGCTGAAGACGGCGTCGCGAACGCGGGCCAGATCCGACCGCACGATGGGACTCCCCGTCGACAGGCGCGGGGGAATCTTGCACCCTTCACGCCCATGCGCCTCCGAGCTCCTCTCACCCTCGTCGCCCTCGCGGCTGCCCTCGCCACCCTCGCGCCGCTCGGCTGCGGGTCGCCGTATTACTCGCGCGGGCCGGCAGTGGACGACGCGGACGCGGGGTACGTCGCACCGGAGCCGCTCTCGGTTGCACACTGCACGTTCGAGACGCCGCGCGCGACGGCCGGTAGCGGCGGCACCGTCACCGCGGGCGCCGTGCTCGCGGGCACCGCCGAGGTCATCCTCGACATGCCGATCGGCGCGACGCAGGGCGCCTACGCGTCGCGCGCAAACATCGCAGGAAACCTGCCCACGGACGGTCGCGTGAGCCCCGTCTCGGGTCGCTTCCAGGCGAGCATCGGCGTCGAGACGGCGCCGCGCGCGAAGGTGCTCGCGCTGCAGGTGGGTGACGAGCAGCTCATCCTCGTGAAGCTCGACCTCGGCGTCGCACCGGACGGGCTGGCCTACGACGTCGCGAGCGCGCTCGGGGATGCCTACGCGGGCAAGGTCGTCATCGCCACCGGTCACTCGCACGCCTCGTGGGGGCACCTCGTGCCGAACCCCGTGCTCACGATCGGCTTCGGCGTCTTCCACTCGGACTTGTACGCGCGCGTGCGCAACCAGATCACCACCGCCGCCCGCGAGGCCATCGCCGCGCGCGTGCCCGCGAAGATCGGCGTGCACCACGACGGCAACTTCGACCCGGAGAACCGCGTGAGCCGCGACCGCCGCGCCGCGAACGACGCCCTCATGGGCGGCAAGCGCAAGGACCGTGACCTCTTCGTCCTGCGCGTCGACAGCGCCGCGGGCGATCCCCTCGCGCTCGTCCCCATCTTTGGCGTCCACGGCACCGTGCTCGACGGCGACAACAACATCATCAGCCGCGAGACCACCGGCGCG
>CAIOHM010000118.1 GCA_903858055.1 uncultured delta proteobacterium | reverse complement strand
GGCGTCTCGAGGCGCGCGTGCTCTTCGACGACGGTGCCCCGGTTGCCTCGCCGGTGCTGAGCCCCGACGGCAAGCGTGTCGCCTACGTCTCGTTCCGCGACGACGCCAAGGGCGACGTGTGCGTGCGTGCGGTCGAGGGAAAAGACGAGCCAACCTGCCTCACGGGGTCCGGTACGCAGGACTCGAATCCGCTCTGGGCTCCCGACAGCGCAAGCGTCTACTTTCTCGCGCGCCGCGGCGTGGACGGCATCCCTTCGTTGCGCCGGGTCACGGCGAACGCCGCACGCCCGGGCAGCCGCGACGACGCAGGAGACGCCGTGGGGCTCGAAGGGGTCGCGCAGGCGGCCCTGAGCGCGGACGGACGCTTCGTCGCCTACGTGGCGCTCGACGCAGGCTCGGAAGCGGTCGGCGTAGGCCTCGCGCCGCGTGCGCGCGCCATGATTCGCGTGGCCGATCTCGCCAACCGTGAGAGCGCCGCGATCGACGTGCCCGTTCCATTCCCTGGCGTGAGCGCATTCCCTGCATTTTCTCGCGCCGGAGACTTCCTCTACCTGACCCAGTTCGTCAACGACACGAACGGCGACGGGGTGCTCGACGGGCGCGACGCCGGCGTCGTGCTTCGCGTGCCCTTTCGCCGCTCGCCGGCAGGGGTGCCCAGCGTCGATACGGCGAAGACCGAGCAGCTCACCACGGCGCAGGTCGGCTGCCAGTACCCGACGCCTGCAGCCAAGGAGCTCTTCCTCACGTGCGCGAAGGACGGCTCCCTCGACGTCTACGCAACGGCGCTCGACGGGCGCCTCGCGTCGTCGCTCTCGGACGCCGAGCTCGCCGACGAAGGGGCGAGCGCACGATCGCGCTTCGACAAGCTCCTCGTTCGGACGAGGCAGCTCGCGCGCGCAAAAAACCTCGAAGAAGAGCGCGCGGTGCTGCGCTCGATCGTTCGTGTTCATCTCTCGCTCCGCGAGTTCGATGCGGCGGTCTTCTACCTCGCGCGCTTCGCGAAGCTCGCGTCGACCGAGGTCGAGCAGCGCGAGGCGATGCTCCTCGGTGAGCTGACGGCGCACCGTGCGGCGGAGCTCCGACTCGGGCGTGGGGACCTCTCGGCCACGTTCGTCGCTGACGCGCAGGCGCGCCTCGCCCGCGTGACGCCGTTCCTATCGGGCTTCGACCCGTTGACCGAAGCGCTGGCGCTGCTCGTGGCGGCCGAGGCGAACGACTCGCTCGGGGAGAAAGACCTCGCGGTCGATCTCGCGCGCCGCATTCCGTGGGGGAAGATCCAGGACAGCGACGTGCTCGCGCTCCTCGGCAAGGCACAGGTCGAGCAGACGCGGCGCATGGACGATCGCCCTGCGCAGCTCGAGCTCGACAAGCGGCTCGCGGCGCACGCGGCGCTCGGCGAGGGGTCGCAGCTCGGTTGGGGGGCAAGGCTCGTGCGCGACGCGCTCCGTGGCACGAAGAAGTCGGCGCGGGACGAGCTCCTTGCGAAGCTCGCAGCCGAGGTTCCGCAGGCCGGCGCTGCAGCGTTTCGAATCGCTGTGGCCCGGGCGCTCTTGCCCCTCGCGGCCGCGACCGAAGAGCCTACGCGCGCTGCGCTCTTCGAGATCTACAAGGCGAATGGCGGCTTCGAGCGTCGTCGTGCGCTCGTCGAGGCCACCATGCGCGCCGGCGCCGAGGCGAATGCGGGCTCGCTCATCGCGAACTTCGCCAAGACCTGGGTGGGCTTCGTGGAGCAAGGGACCGCCGAGCGACCCTACGCCGAGGCCCTCTACCGCGGCGTCATGCTCGAGCGTGCGTACCTCGCGCGTGCCAAGAAGCAATACACGGCCGCACGAGCCGACTACTTTGCGGTCCTCTTGGTCACCGATTCGCTCGAGGCGATCGAGGGCTTCGTCGACATGCGCCGCGCCGAGGGCAAGGGCGACGGCGTCGGCGACCTCGTGACGCACTACGGCTCCGAGCGCGACGAACGTGTGCAGTTTGCACGGGCCTACCTCGCTGCGCAGTCGCTGCTCTCCGCGCGCGGCGACCAGCACGAGGCGCTTGCGAACGCTGCGCTCGCGCACCTCGACGCGGCGGCCGATCGCTTCGGCGCCACGTGCGAGCTCCAGCACCTCTGGTCGGTCGTCGAGGCCGATCGCTTCCTGCGTACGGGAGCTTCGGAGCGTGCCGCGGCCGCGAAGGCTCACGCGCGTCTCGCGCTCGACCTCTGTGCCGAGAGCCCGCGCTTCCTCGCCTCGACGCGCACGGTTCTCGCGACGGTGGAGGCGGCCCTCGGCAACTTCGGTGAAGTGCTGACGATGCTCGCCGCGCGCGCGCTCCTCCCCGCCGTGGACCCGAACGAGGGCCTCGCGACCTGCCTTCTCCGTGCGCGCGCGC
>CAIOHM010000117.1 GCA_903858055.1 uncultured delta proteobacterium | reverse complement strand
GTGCGCGCCTTTCGTCAGCGTGGCGGCGCGGTGCGTGGCACGCCTGGGCGCGGGGCCACCGGAGGCGGAGCAGGCCACGTCACGCCCACGACGCCGCTCAAGAAGCCCATGATCGCCTCCGCCTGTTCGCGGCTCGCGCGCACCTCCGCTTGCACCTGCGTGCCGCGCGCATCGACGCGGATTCCGTCGAGGAGGCCGAGCGTCACGAGGCGCACGGCGAGGCCATTTTCGCGGGCGATGACGTCGCGAATGACGGGCACGACGGCCTGCGCTTCTTCGGGTGATCCGGTGTCGCCCTCGGCCCGAATGAGGAAACCCTCATCGCCGAGCGAGGCGATCCACATGCGCGCATCGACGACCGTCGCGGGGATCCAAGGGAAGGGCTTCGAGGGGTTCTTCACGTGAACGCGACCAAGCTCCCCGGGCCGAATCTTCGCGGGGAAGGTCGCCTTGCGGAAGGCCTGCGCGGCCTCGGTTGCCTTGTCGGGCGGCACGACCACGAGCAGCTTCGGTTGCGGGTGGAGGAAGACGCGCTCGGCGAAGTTCGCGTAGCCGAGGGTCGCCTTCACGCCCTTGACGCCCGCGTCGATGGGACCACCTTTTTCGTAGCGCCCCGCGACCGCGCCGATGACGTTGTCGAGGGCCGGGTCCGTCATGCGCGTGCGGACAACGATGACGTTGCGCCCGGTGCGGCGCAGCGACGGGCCGTAGACCACGAGCCAGTCCGCGTCGCGCAGCGGGTCCACGTCGATGCCCGCCGTGAACTTCTCCCACTCGGGGATCGCGCTCAAGAAGAGGGGGAGACGTTGGCCGATCGGGTCGGCGCGCATCTCGGCGATGTCGAGCATGACCATCGTGTACTGGTCCGCCGCGGCCACGCCCGCACTCGTGCCGAGGAGCTCGTCGGCGCCCTTCAAGGCACGCGACGCGAAGAGCCCCGCATCGGCGAGGTCGGGGCTCGCGTCTCCGCTCGGTCCCGCGTCGACCTCGGCATCGGCCGCGCTCGCGTCTCCTTCGCCCGCGTCCTGGGGGCCGGAGTCCGCGGCGGCATCGGCGGCCGCGTCGCGCTTCGGAGGTCCCGCGTCGACGAAGCCTTCGGCGTTTGGCGTCTCGGCGGGAGGAGCGGGGGCCGGGGCCTCGGGCTCCGGTGGGGCAGGGGGCGCCTCGTCGAAGACACCCGCGAGGATCTCGAGCTCGCCGTCCACGTCACGGTACTCGAGGTCGGAGGAGGGGAGCACGCGCCACGGCATGAGCGCGAGGTGAGCGCCGACCGAGAGGGCGAGCATCCACCGAAACCGTCGCGAATGCCACGCGCGCCGCCAGAAGCGTGCGGCCACTCCGCGCACCGCGGGCAGGGGCGTTTCGAGTTCGTCGGGCGCTTCGCTCACGGGTCTTCGCTAGCAGGGGTTGGCCATGAGACGCACCGCTCGCGCGTCCATTCGCGACGAGCGCCCCAAAACGACAAAACCGAGCTTCGACTCTCGTCGTTGCTCGGCTTGGCCGCCTTGCTCGTCGGGGCGACTGGATTCGAACCAGCGACCCCCAGACCCCCAGTCTGGTGCGCTAACCAGGCTGCGCTACGCCCCGAGCTCGCCATGGGATTCGGCGAGTGGGGCGGGACCCTAATCGTTTCGCGTGAGAGAGCAAGGGTTCTCTGCACGGTGCATGCGCTTCACGAGCCGCGGAGCGTGCGCGCGAGGAGAAAACGCGCGAGCGCCTGCGCTTTTGGAACGAGCGTTCGCACGTCGATTTGCTCGTCGAGCGTGTGGAACCCTTTGCCACGCGGGCCAAGCCCGTCGATGGTCGCAATACCGAGCCCAGCCGTCGTATTGGCGTCGGATGCGCCCCCGATGAGCGGCGCCTCCGCGGAGCCGAGACCGACGAGCCGCGCTTGGGCGGCGTACTGCTCGAGGAGCGCGAGGCCCTCACGCGTGCGTTCGAGCGGCATGCGGTTCAAGCGTCCGTCGACGCGCAGGGAGATCCCCTCCATGGCGTCGGTGAGCTCGCGCGCGAGTCGATCGAAAGCGGAGAGGGTCGCCTCGCCGTCCGCGCGGGTCTCGAAGCGCAAGTCGACTTCGCAGCGCGCTTCGGCGGGGACCACGTTGTGGGCGGTGCCGCCGGAGATCACGCCGACGGTCACGGTGACGCCCGTGGCGTAGTTCGTGAGCGCCTGAGCGCCGTCGATCCACCGCGCGAGAGCCCAGATGGCGTTGCGTCCGTCGGCGTGGTTGGCGCCTGCGTGTGCGGCGCGTCCGGTCGCGTGAACCGTCACCATGCCCGTCCCCTTGCGTGCGGTCACAATGCGATCTTCCGCGCGACCCGCTTCGAACACGAGGGCTGCGTCAACGTTCGCTGCGGCCGTGCGGATCACCTCTTTGCCCTCGAGCGAGCCGACCTCTTCGTCCGAGACCGCCACCACGCGCACGGGCACGACGCGATCGAGCCCCACGACGTTCGCCAGGGCTCGCAGCGCGAACGCGACGACAACGAGTCCGCCCTTCATGTCGAGCACGCCGGGGCCGCGGAGGAGGTCACCGTCGAAGCGCATGCCTTCGAACGTGCCCGGCGGAAAGACCGTGTCGAAGTGACCGACGAGAAGCACCGGGTTCGCGGCGATGGACGACGCGCTCGCGTAGGTGCGGTGGTCGGCGTAGCGGGCGCTCGGCGTGACGGTTCGCTCGAGGCCCGCGGGGGCGAACACCTCGTCGAGAAGGGCTGCGACGGCGACGCCGCCTTCGCGGTGGTCGCTGAACGAATTGGCACCGACGAGCGCTCCGAGCGCGTCGATCATGCGAAGTTTTTCGTCGGCGAGGCGCCGGTCGAGCTCGGCGAAGAGGGCTTCCGCTTGCATGGTGGTCGCACGCTAGCAGGAACGGCTTCGCGTTCGTGTTAAGGCGGTCGCCATGCGCGTCGTCGTTGCGGACCTGGGCCTCGGGAACCTTCGCAGTGTGGAGCGCGCGATCGTGCGCGCAGCAGCGGATCACGGGGCGCACGTTTCGGTCGAGGTTTCGGGCGACCCCGCGATCCTCGCGCGCGCCGACCTGCTCGTGTTCCCGGGCCAGGGAGCGTTCCGCGACGGTGCGGCCGTGCTCGGCGAGGCCGCGGGCGAAGTCCTGCGCGCGCACATCGAGGCCGGGCGCCCTTACTTCGGCATTTGCCTCGGTATGCAGCTCCTGTTCGAAGAGAGCGACGAGGCTCCGGGCGCGCGAGGTCTCGGCGTGTTGGCGGGCGCGGTGCGGCGTCTCGGCGGGCCGGAGCTTGCTGCCGTCGGCGAGCGCAAAGTGCCGCACATGGGGTGGAACGAGATCCGCGCGCGCTTCGACGGCACGCCCATCGACGTCGTGCGCGACGCATACGTCTACTTCGTGCACAGCTTCGCCGCCATGCCCGCGGACCGCGCGGTCGTCGCCGCCGAAGCGGAGTACGGGGTGTCCGTGGTCGCCGCCGTCGCGCACGACAACGTCTTCGCCGTGCAGTTTCACCCAGAAAAAAGTCAGGCTGCGGGCCGTGCGCTCTTGCGAGCGGTGATGGCGTGGGCCGAAGGAAGGATGACCCGATGACCCTGTCGCTCCGCCC
>CAIOHM010000116.1 GCA_903858055.1 uncultured delta proteobacterium | reverse complement strand
CATGACGGCACCGGCTGCGGTGAAGAGCGCGGCGACGAGGGCGAAGGCGACGGTGAGCAGAAAGCCGGCGCGCCCCGTCGGCATCGCGATGACCATGACCGGGACGAGCAAGAGCGGCCCGAGGATGGATTCGGAGGTCGCACGCACCGCGGCGACGCGACCAAGCAGCCACCCTGCCAAGGCGAACGCCGCCAACACGAAGGACCCTACGAAGGCGAGATCGGAGCTCGCGGCGCCGCCCTCTTGCTCGAACGTCGCGAAGTCGAGCCCGAGCGCGTGACCGGCCGCCACGGCGCCCACGCACGCGGTCATGAGGAGCCCGAGCGTGGTGAGCATGCCGAACGCGAGCCAACGCAGCGAAATCTGCTCGGCGGCGCCGCGTAGCTCCCATGGCGCCAGTGACTGCAGCGTGCGCGAGGCGAGCGAGAACGTGGCGCCCACGTCGTCACGCAGGCGACGACGCTTGCGCTGAAGGAACGCGTGCGCACCCGTGATGCTCACGGTGAGCAGCGCCGCGAGCAACACCGCAGCTCGTGAACGTGCGCTCTCGGTGACGAGGAGCACCGTCGTGGCGCTCGTGTGCGTGAACCATGCGAAGAGGAGCGGGGAGCCCGCGCGTGGGTTCGACCGCAGCTCGGCCGCGCACGCGCCGAGCGATGCGCCAAAGGTCGCCGCAATGAGCGCCGCGAAGACCACGTGCGCCGTCGGGTGCGCTGCATGTTGGGCCGCGAGCGCGCTCACACCGCCGATCGCGCCGACGAGCGCTCCGTCGCGGGCGAGCGGGGCCTTCACGACGCGAAGGGCGACGACGGCCGACGCGAGCGGCGCGAGGGTGCGCAGCGGAGCTTCGATCGCGAGCGCATGCCAAAGTCCCGTGCTCCCGCTCAGAGCGTCTTCGAGCGAACGTGCGCCTTGGTAGCGACGTGCGTAGGACGCGACGACCTCGAAGAGCAGCGCGAGCGCGCCTCCCAGAACGGAAGACGCGCCCGCCGCGGCGAGGGTTCGCTTGCCCATCAATTCAGGTCGTGGCTCCCGTTCGTGCCCGTGAGGTCTTGGTCGAGTTCGACCACGGGGACGCAGTACGACCCCTCGGCCCAATGGCCGAGATCGATCGTGCGGCAGGTCTCCGAGCAGAAGGGCCCCGGTCGGCGCTTCGGGTCCGCCGGGATCTCTTTCTTGCAGATTGCACAGGTCTTCACGGAAGGGCTCATTCCGCCGCGAGCGCGGGCTCCGCCACGGTGCAGGCTTGGTCGAGGAGCTCGGCGATGTCGAGCTGCTTGATTTCGTCCTGCTTGTCTTGGCTCTTGAGGCCGTCGGTGAGCATGGTCATGCAGAAGGGGCACGCGGTCGCGATGGTCTTGGCGCCGGTGTCGAGGAGCTGGAGCGTACGCTTCACGTTCACGCGGTTCGCGTTCTGCTCTTCCATCCACATTTGCGCGCCGCCGGCGCCGCAGCAGAGGCCCTTGTTCTTCGAGGCTTCTGCTTCCACGAGCTCCACGCCGGGGATCGACGAGAGGATCTTGCGCGGCGATTCGTAGATGTCGTTGTAGCGGCCGAGGTAGCAGCTGTCGTGGTACGCGACCTTGCCCTTCACGGGCGCGGTCGGCTTGAGCTTCTTCTGGGCGACGAGGCCGAGCAAGAAGTCCGCGTGGTGGACCACCTCGAGCTTCGCGCCGAAGTCCGGGTACTCGTTCTTGAGCGTGTTGAAGCAGTGCGGGCAGGCCGTGATCACGGTCTTTGCGCCGCCTTGCTCCTTGTAGCCGTTGATCGTCATCGCGTTCGCCTCGGCGAGGGTCGCGAAGAGGAACTCGTTGCCGGCGCGGCGAGCGGGGTCACCGGTGCAGCTCTCCTCTTGGCCGAGGATCGCGAAGTCGATGCCTGCACTCTGCAAGAGACGCGCGGTGGCGCGGGCGATCTTCTTCGCGCGATCGTCGTAGGAAGCGGCGCAGCCGACCCAGTAGAGGACGTCCGCCGTGGGGTGCTCGGCCATCGTCTTCACGCCAAGACCGTCGGCCCAGCCGCCGCGGTCGCTGCGCGAGAGGTTCCACGGGTTCCCGTTCACTTCCATCGCCTCGAAGGGCTTCGAGAGCGTGTGTGGGAATTCGCCGCGCACGAGGACGAGGTTGCGGCGCATGTCGACGATCTTGTCGACGTAGCTGATCATCACGGGACACTGCTCTTCGCAGGCGCGGCACGTGGTGCATGCCCAAAGGACGTCGGGGTGGATGACGTCGGGCGAGAGAATGACCGAGCCCTCACCGAAGGCGATCGGCGTTGCCTGGGTAGGAACACCTTCGACGGCCGCAGGAGCCTCGGAGCCGATGAGTTGCTCCTGGCGCGCGTAGAGGTGATCGCGGAGCGCGAGCGTGAGGTGCTTGGGCGAGAGGACCTTGCCCGTCGTGTGCGCAGGGCAGTTGTCGCTGCAGCGACCGCACTCGGTGCACGTGTAGAAATCGAGGATCGCCTTCCAGCTGAAGTGCTCGATGCGGGCCGCGCCCACGGGGGCCTTCGTGGGGTCTTCGAGCTCGGCTACGGCGCCGACGACTTCCATGAGCTTCTCGGCGTTCTCGGCGATCGGCTGGAGGCGACCGGCAGGCGCGAGATCACGGAAGAAGACGTTCGGCACCGCCGTGAGGATGTGGAAGTGCTTCGAGAAGGGGAGGATGTTCAGGAAGACGAGGACGAGCGTCGCGTGGGTCCAGAAGCCGAACTGCGCGAGCGTGGCGATCGTGTCGTTGCTGCCGATGCCGGCGACGAGCGCGCGGAAGACCGAGCCCGCGGGGGACGTGAACGCGAAGCCCGCGTGCGCGTGGCCGAAGGGGGCGATGATCTTCGTGATGGTCTCGTTCGCCGCGGCGCCCTGGCTCACGCGCCAGTTCAGCTCCATGCCCGCGCCGTCGTAGAGCATGTCCGTGAGCATCATCGTCGCGATGATGCCGAGGATCACGAGGCCCTCGGTGGAGAGCGTCATGCGCTTCTGCGGCTTGACCGTGCGGTAGTAGACGAAGACCGAGACACCGACGACGACGAGGGTCGCGACGATGTCCTTGATGAACTCGTAGGCCACGCCGAGCGGGCTCTCGGGGCCGAAGATGAACGCGTTGAAGGGCGGGTAGTACGCGCGGCCCCAGAGGATGATGCTGCGGAGGAGCAGCACGACGAAGCCCGTGAAGATGAACTTGTGGGCGGTACCAACGGGTTGGTAATACCCCATCTTCTTTTGGTAAAACGCGTACGTGAGAACGCTCTGAATGCGGTCGCCGATGCGATCGAAGCGGTCCACGGGACGGCCGCTCGCGAGCAGGGCGAAGCGCTTCTTCGCGACGACGGCGAACGTGCCGAGGGTCGCCGCGAAGATGAAGGTCATCAGGTACGGGTTCATGCTTTCCTCTTGGGGAGCGAGGCGTTGCGAGGGGAATCCGAGACACGCCGCCACACGAACCCCCTTGGGAAAAGGGGTTGTGTCACGGTCTTTGACGCACGGTGTTGTAAGCTCGCCCGGGCGGGCGGTCAACGCGTCATTTTGCCGTGGGAGCGGCTTCGACGCTGAGGCGAGGGTTCATGACGCGGAAGTAGGCCGCGCGCGCGAGATCGCCAAGGGGGGCGGGTTCGTTTCGGAGCGAGAGCAGAGCGCCACGCTCCTTCGTGAACTCGAGCACGCTGAGCGCGTTTTGGCGCTTCTGGGCGTCGCCGCTCTTGGCGTCGCGCACGAGGCGCACGCGGAGCTGCACGCGGGTCATCGAGTGCGGGCCGTTGTCGAACTCGAGGCCCACGAGCGAATGGCTGAGGAGCCCGCGCGGCCACTCGGGGTACATGCCGAAGAGACGCACGCGCGTGGCGGCCTCGGCGTTGCGCGCCCAGCGGGCCACGTCGCCGTGCTCGAAGTTGCGCGAGGTCCAGTAGCTGAAGCTGCCCTCGAAGGCCTGCTTGAGCTCTTCGACTTCCTCGGGGCGGCCGTCGTTGAGGATCGCCATCGCGCGCTGCGCGTCGTCTTCGCTGCCGCCGAGGAGCAGTGCGAGGACCGCGTCGCCACGAAGCTCCGGCGTCTTCGCCTTCTCGAGGAGCGCGGGCACGAGGGCAGGGTCGAGGCCGCTCATGCCGAGCGCGCGGGCCACGTTGTGGCGCACGGCGAGATCGATGCTGGGGTCCAGGAGCTCGAGGAGCTTCTTGCCCGAGGCGGGGGCGCCGTGGCGGAGGAGCGCTTCGAGGAACGCGGTGCGCACCACGACCGCACGCGGGTCGGGCTTCTTGAGCGCGACGACCTTGTCGACGATCTTGTCGGCCTCGGCGTCGCTCATGACCCAGCCGAGCGCCGAGCCGGCCTCGAGGCGCGCCTGCTCGTTCTCTTGCGCGTCTTCGATGAACTTCGTGAGGACCGGCGCCGCCTTCGGCGACGCGAGCTCCGACATGCCCTGCGCCGCGCCCACTTCGAGCGCACGAAGGGTCATGCCAAGGATCGCGATGCCGCCCTGCTGGAGGGCCTCCATCGTGATGTCGAGCTTCTCCGGCTTGCGTCCGAGCTGCTTCGTGAAGAGCCCGAAGACGCTCTCGTCCTTCGACCAGCCCACGTAGCGCAGCGCCGACTGCGCCGTGCTGAAGGTGTCGGGCATTTGGCCCTGGAAGCCGGCCTTCGGGAGCTCGCCTGGCGGGTCCGCCCAGCCCTTGATCTTCGCGAGCCCGTCCTTCGATCCCATCGCCGCGAGGGCGCGCATGGCGTTCGCGTGCGGCTGCGGGAGGTCCGTCGCCCAGTGGAGGACGGCCTTCTCGGCCTGGTCGCGAATCTGCTCCGCTTTGTCCGGATTCAAGACCGCGAGGTCCGCGATCATGCGTGCAGCATACACGCGCTCGTTGTCGTCGCGTCGGTACTCGGGGTCGGCCTTCGCGTCGTAGAGCTTGAGCGGGTCTTGCTCGAGGCGCCATGCGAGGTGCGGGAGCGCACGAAGGTCTCCCACGGCGGCCATGCGCAGCGCTGCTTCGACGCGCCAGTGCGGGTGCGTGGGCGCGCTCGCGAACGCCGAGAGCGCCTCGCCGGCGCGCGGGTCCTCGAGCTCCTTCATCATGTCGAAGAGCTGCTTGGTCTGGAACTTCTCGCGGTCCGCCGTGTCCTTCTGGACCGTGGCGAGCGCGAGCACGAGGCCCGGCGTGCCGATGCCGTCGCGGAGCGCTTCGAGGAACTTGGCGCGCGATTCCTTGTTCGCCTTGCCGAGGGCTTCGACGAGAGGCTTGGTGGCCGCGTCGGTTGCGATCTTCCCGAGGCCCACGGCGGCCTCGCGGGCGACGTCGATGCTCGTGTCGCCGACGAGCTTGATGAGGACCTCGGTCCACTTCGGATCGCCGGTGCGAGCGAGGACCGAAGCGACGAGCTGACGAACCGACTCGCTCTCGTCGCCGGCGATCGCGGCGATGCGGTCGAGCCCGACCATCGAGGAGAGGATGTCCGTGTTGAACGCCGGGCTCTCGTCGAGGCGCTGGAGCTTGCCGAGGTGGCCCGCGCGGTACTCGGCGAGCGTGGTCTCGAACGCTTCTTCGGCGCCGATGGTGGCGAGCGCCCATACAATCTGCGGCTTGTCGCTGTCGTCGGCCTCGGTGAGCGCCTTGAGGAGCGGCGCCTTTACGGTGCTCGCGGCGTCGCGCCCGTACTCGAGGATCGCCTGCGCGGCGCGGCTGCGGATGCGGTGATCCACGCTCGCGAGACCCTTCACGATGAGGTTCAGGCCCTCGGCGTCTTTCGCCCACGCGAGCTGTGCGAAGGCCTCCTGCTGAAGCAGCGGCACGTCGTCGCGCGCGGCCCACTGGCGCCAGTCGGCGAGCTGCTCCGCCTTCGGGCGCATCTGGAGCTCCTTGCGGGTCTGCGCGGCCTGCTCGGGGGAGACCTTCGCGGCGTCGGCCTCGACGGCCTTGTAGATGCCGAAGCCTGCGCCGGCGACGAGGAGGGTGCCGATCACGAAAGCGAGAGGATTGCGCTTCGGGCGAAAGTCGTCGTCGTTCGTCGTCATGGGGTTCCTTGCGGGCGCGAACTAGCGAAGTGAGCCGCCTGCGTCCGCAAGAAACGCGGGATTGACCGGCCCTTGCGTGCTATCCGCAGCCCGACTGGAGAACTTTATGCACACGGTGCTTGTGGCGGCGGGCGTGGTCATCGAAGACGGGAAGGTTCTCCTCGACCGTCGCAAGGGCACCGGGCACCTCGGGGGAGCCTGGGAATTCCCTGGTGGCAAAGTCGAGGCCGGCGAAGACCCGCGCCAGACCGTCGTACGCGAGCTGCTCGAGGAGCTCGGTCTCCGCGTGCGCGTCGGTGAAATCCTCGACGTCACGTTTCACCACTACGAAGAGGCGAAGAAGGCCGTGCTCCTCATGTTCTTCGAGGCGTTCCGCGTCGACGAGAGCGAGGAGCCGCAGGCGATCGACGTGGCCGACGTGCGTTGGTACGGCCCGGACGAGCTCGCGAGCCTCACGTTCCCTGCGGCGGACGAGGCGATCCTCCGCAAGGTCGAGCGCCGCCTCCGCGAGGACTGAGCGCGCAACCTCGACGCGGAGGCTTCAGGCGACGATCTTGACGACGATCGCGGTGATGTTGTCGTCGCCGCCGTTGTGGTTCGCACGGTCGATGAGCTTCTTGCACGCCTCTTCCGGCGTGGCCGAGGCGTTCACGAGGCGCGCGATGTCTGGGTCGGGGATCATGCCGGAGAGGCCGTCGCTGCAGAGGATGTAGTGGTCGCCGTCTTGCGGGGCGTCGTGGCCGATGTCGATGACGACGCTCTCCTGCATGCCGAGCGCGCGCGTGATGACGTTGCGCGGCAGCTCCGCCTTCTGCTCTTCCGAGAGGTCAGGCATGGCCAAGAGGTAGTCGTTCACGAGCGAGTGGTCGCGGGTGAGGAGGGTGATCTCCGTGCCGCGCACGCGGTAGCAGCGCGAGTCGCCGACGTGGGCGAGGAACATGCGGCCGCGGTTCGGGCTGAACAGCGCCGCCACGAGGGTCGTGCCCATGCCATGGCAGTCGCGCGACCGGAGCGATCGGTCGAAAATCTGGCGGTTTGCGAGGCGAACGCCCGTGAGGAGGCGGTTCTCTTCTTCGGTCACGTTCGTGTCGAAATGGAACGGCCACGTGAGCTCCTCGTTGGCCGCCTGCTCGAAGAACGCCGCCATCGCCTCGGTGCCGAGCTTCGATGCGACATCGCCCGCGCGGTGACCGCCCATGCCGTCGCACACCACGTAGAGCCCCTCGGCTTCGCGGTAGACGTAGGCGTCTTCGTTGTGTTCGCGCTGTCGACCGACGTCGGTCAAGCCTGCCACGATGGCTCGCATGTAAGAGTGCTCCTTCGAGGGGCGCCACCGCGAGGAGATCAGGCCCCGAAGAGTGGTGTGCCCCGCAGCGTTTCACCGCGCTGGCGGGGAGTCAAGAACCGCCGGTGCACGCGGCGACGACGGCTCGTGAGAGAGAACATTGACCTGGGTTTCCCCAGGCGAACTCAGATGTCGAGGATGTCTTTTTCCTTCGCCGCGACGAGCACGTCGACGCCCTTCACGCCGTCGGAGACGACCTCTTCGACCTTCTTCTTGCCGCGCTCGACCTCGTCTTCGGAGGCGCCGCCGCTGTCTTTGATCTCCGCGAGCATGTCGATCGCCTCGTGGCGCGCCTTGCGGATCGTGACCTTGCACTCCTCGCCGTGCTTCTTCGCGATCTTGACGAACTCCTTGCGGCGCTCCTCGGTGAGCGCGGGGATCGGAATGCGCACGATGTCGCCGTCGACGGAGGGGTTCAGCCCGAGGTCCGACTCGCGGATCGCCTTCTCGATGGCCTTCAGGGTGCCTTTGTCCCAGGGCTTCACCGTGATCATGCGCGGCTCGGGCACGGCCACGTTCGCCATCTGCGGGATCGGCGTCGGCGTGCCGTAGTAGTCCACACGAACGCCCGCGATCATCTCGGCGCTCGCACGGCCCGCGCGCAGCTTCACGAGGTCGCGCTTGCACGCGTCGTGGGCCTTTCCGATGCTCGATTGGAGGTCGCTGAGAACGTCGTTGATCATGGCGTGTGGCTCCTCTTGCGGCCGTCGCGCGGCCTGAAGACAGGGGGCCCCGGTAGCACAGGCTTCGGCGCACAGGAATTCGCCTTTCGGCGCAAACCTGCGATATTCTACGGCGAGGGGTGAAGGCGATCGGCCTTCCTGCGTCTCATGGACCGAATGAACCTGCGTCGAACTTGCCTGCGCGCCGTCTCTTTTGGCGCAATCGCCGCCGGCGTTGCGATCGCGGCAACGGTGGCGCCTGCGAGCGCGGCCGACGCAGCGGAGCCGGAGGCGCGCGTGGTTCCGCCGGTCCTCGACGACGTGGCGACGCTCTGCGCGCTGCTCTCGGGGTGCAACGGGCTGCCGATCGCCGCCTCGGTCTCGAGCGACGACTTCGGGGCGTGCCTGAAGCGTTACGCGCCGATGCTCGCGTCGCCCGCCGCGTTCGGGGTCTCCCTCTCGGTGCGCGAGTGCGGCATGCGCGCCGCTTCGTGCACCTCGTTCCGTGAGTGCCTGCTGCGCGGCGTGAAGTCCGAGGCGTGCGTCGGGCGCGGAAAGAGCGGCCCCGTGGGCATGTGCGACGCGGACGGGCGCGCGATCGTGTGCTCGAAGGAGAAGGTCGCCGCGGTCCGCGATTGCCCGCGAGGCGGTGAGCATTGCCGCGTGCGCGAGGGCGAGGCCGTGTGCGTCCTCGATCGCTGCGAGGCCGTCGAGGGCGAGAAGCCCAAGTGCCTCGGCTCGAAGAAGACCGTTTGCGACAAGGGTCTCATCGCCTCGGTCGACTGCAGCGTACTCGGCATGGTGTGCGAGGACGGCCCCGAGGGCGCAGCGTGCGTACCGAAGGGCGCCCCGTGCGGCGGTGACCGTTGCGCGGGCAGCTTGGCAATCGGCTGCTTCGCGGGCCGCGAGGTCGCGATCGCGTGCGAGAAGGCCGGGCTCACCTGCAGCGAGACCAGCGGGCCCTTCGGGCGGTGCCAGCGTGCTGCGAGCGAGCCGCCGACGTGCGCGGGCGAGGCGTTCCGCTGCGAGGGCGCGGCCATCAAGGGCTGCT
This sequence comes from uncultured delta proteobacterium, assembly GCA_903858055.1. GTDB lineage: Bacteria > Myxococcota_A > Polyangia > Polyangiales > Polyangiaceae > CAIQDA01. Next base: position 1,429 of record CAIOHM010000116.1, on the reverse strand, counting down.
TCGGCGGCTCGAACGTGAACTTCCAGTGCGGGGCCGTGGGACTCAAGAAGTGCGAGAGCGCCGGCAAGGGCGTGCGCTGCGCTCCTTGACCCGTTTGGGGCGCGACGACCACCGCCGACCCGGACGGGGTGAGCCGCACGTGCCGAGGTCGTTCGCTCTTTTTTCAGCAGCCTGCTAGCCAAGTCCCATGGTCGACTCCCTGCTCGTCACCGGCTTTCCTTCGCAGCAAGCGCGCGCGGTGGTGCGTGAGGCCCTTCGGGACGACGGCGTGCGTCGCGTGTACGTGCTCACGCCCGCCGCGCGTCGCGACGAGGCCCTCGCGCACCTCGAGACCTTCGGTCGCGAAGCCCACGGGCGCATCGAGCTCGTGGACGGCGACGCGAAGGCCATCGACCTCGGGCTCTCGGGCGCGCGGTGGAAGGCGCTGGCGGCCGAGGTGAAGGCCGTGCACCTCTGCCACGCGCTCTCGGTGGCGAACGCGGGCCGCAAAGTAGCGGTCGACGAGGTCCTTCACGCCACCGACGAAACCCTGGAATTCGCAGCGCATACGAGCGGAGGCGTTCGCGTGGTCGCCTACTCGACGGCGCTCGTGTGTGGCGATCGCGAGGGGCGCTTCTTCGAGGACGATCTCGACGTCGGGCAGCACCTGCGCGACGGCCTCGTGGAGGCGAAGGCGCGCGCCGAGAAGATGCTCCGCGCGCGCATGGCGTCGACTCCGATCACGGTCGTGCGCCCGTCCATCGTCGTCGGCGATTCGATGACGGGCGAGCTCGACCGCCGCGCGGGTACCTACGGGCTCTTTTTGCTGTTCGTCACGGCGCCGCCGGACCTGCGCCTGCCGAGCTTCGGCCGCCCGGACGCGCGGCTGAACTTGGTGCCGGTCGATCACGTGGCGCGCGTCGCGTACGCCGTCTCGCGCCACCCGCTCGCAGCCGGTCGTACGGTGCACGTGATCGATCGCAACCCGCTCACCGCGCGCCAGGTGTTCGACCTCATGGCGCAAGCGGCCGGGCGCCGCGGCGTGCAGGGCAGCATGGCTTCGCAGGTCGCGACGGCGGTCGTGCGCGCGCCGGGTTTCGAGCGCCTCGGTGCGAGCCCGCGGTCCCTCCTCGACGCACTCGTCGGCGACGTGGAGTTCGACGACGCAAACGCGCGCGAATTGACTCCCGATCACGCATGTCCACCGTTTGCGAGCTACGTGGCGCGCGTGGTGGAAGCGGTGCGCGCGAGCCTCGCTGCGGGCCCTTCCGTGCCGCCGCCGCCCGAGTCCATGGCGCAGCTCTCGGAGAACGATCTCCCGTGAGCCGCATCCCCGTGCCCCCGTGCGTGGGCCCCGGCATGAGCGTGCGCCGCGCCCTCGTGAAGCCGCGCGACGTGGTCTTCTTGAAGGGGCTCCTCGAAGCCGCCGACGGCCTCGCGCAGCTCTTTG
>CAIOHM010000115.1 GCA_903858055.1 uncultured delta proteobacterium | reverse complement strand
TGGGCGACGGAGGCTTCGTGTTCCAGCTGCGCGAGGCTGTCACGCGGCGCCTCGTGCACGCCTCGAGCCGCGCGTGGAAGTGCCTCCCCATTCACCGCGCACCGCTGAACCGCGCATGCGAAAAAGACGCCAATCCCCTTGCAACGTGCGGCTTCGAGGCCCTCGCCGAACCGAGCGCGTGGAAGACCGAGAGCTTCGACGATCGCGCATGGCCGAGCGCCGCCGAGTTCACCGCGGCGGCCGTGGGACCGAAGGACGGGTATGCCACGATCACGTGGGACCCAAGCGCGGCGTTCGTCTGGTCCGCGGACTTGCTCGTCGACAACACGGTGCTTTGCCGCGCGCGCGTGACCGCGCCCTGACCCGCCGAAGATGCGGCGCGGCGCCGTGAACCCTTTCGACTCCTCGCGGACCCCAACCGAGAGGAGGCTTCTTCATGCGCACGAACGAAGGCATATGGGATCGCGCGTTTCGCATCCTTTTGGGCACGGCGATTCTCTCGCTGACCATCGTGGGACCGCGGAGCTGGTGGGGGCTCTTGGGCTTCGTGCCGCTCGTCACGGGCATCACGGGCCACTGCTTCGTCTACCAGCTGCTCGGCATCTCGACCTGCGAGGTGCCGCCCCCCGAGACACGCGCGCACCGTTGAGGCGTTGAGGATCGCGGAGCGCGACGCCCGCGCTCACGGCGTGTGGAGGCGCGGGATGACCACCGAGGCCACCGCGAACGCGACCGTGAGCGCGCTGAGCGTCGCCTGCGTCTTCGGCGCGAGGAGGACCGACCGCCAACGGAGGTGCTGTTCGTGATCGAGCCACTGCTCGAGTTGCTTGGGAATGGCCCCGAGAAGCACGACCGAGACCGTGAGCGACGTGGCGCGCGTGATGAGCCAAAAGCCCATGTTGCCGCCGGCCAGACCGCAGAAGAGCGGCGCCGCGAGCGTGGCGACGTGGAGCATGGCGACGGCGGGCGAGAAGTTCCCGGCGACGAAGTTCCAGTTCCAGATCGTGTACGCGATGGCCGCGCACAAGAAGGGCCCGGGCTCGATGACGTACGCCTCGCCGAGCCAGTGGATGTGCATCCACGCGGTGGAGAGCACCACGGCCGTGCCGCCGATCGCGTTCGCGTAGCGCCCCTTGCGCGCGTCTTCGCCGACGGCCTCGCAAATGTTGAGGCGGTAGAGCCACATCACGATGGTCGCGACGGCGCCGCCTCCGATGAGGCCGAGCACTGCGCAAGGTACGAGGGCGCGCCCCACGATGAGCGTCGCCAGCTTGAGGCGCGCGAAGCGCTCGACGCGCCCGGTCGCGAGGATCCACGCGGGGGCGAGCACGCAGAGCGGAACGCCGCCCGCGAGCGGGAAGCGCACGGCGACGATGGCCGCGATCGTGAGGCCCACGAAGAAGGCCGCCGTGGCCCCGACCACCGAACCCACGCGACCGCGCGGCGGCGCCACCGCGGGGACGTAGGGCGGATAGAGCGACGGCATTGCGGGAGTTTACGTCCCTCGAGCGGCGATGGCGAGCATTCCGCGTCGCGGGGTCGAGCGCCCGTGAGTTCGCCCACCGCCCGCTCGGCTGGTAGAGAGCCGCCCATGCCGTCGACGCCGCGCCCGAAGCCCCGCATGTTCCAGAGCCCCGAGGTCGAAGACGACAGCGTCGAGGTCTACGACGCGCGCGGCCGCGTCGTGCGCGTGCCGAAGAGCGAGTGGCGCGAGAAGGTTTTGCTGCCGACGCTCGAAGAGGCCAAGAGCGACCTCGAGCGGCTCTACGGCGTCATCGTCGCGGCGCTCACCGATGGCTACGCCAGCGAGGTGCTCCCGTACGCGCACTTCCTGGCCGAGCGCGATCCGTCACCGGCCCGCGGCGCCGCGCTCGTGGGGGCCGTCCACCTCGCGACGAACGCCCTCGACGAGGCGGAGACGGTGCTCGAACGCTCGCTCGCAAACGACGGCCGCGACGCGCTCGTCCT
>CAIOHM010000114.1 GCA_903858055.1 uncultured delta proteobacterium | reverse complement strand
TGTTCGTAGAGCACCTTGATCTCCAGGCGAGCGAGGTGCGTACCGATGCAGTAGTGCGGACCGCCGCGGCCGAAGGCCAGGTGCTCATCCTTCTTGCGCGAGAAGTCGAGCACGTGCGGATCGGCGAAGGCCTCGGCATCGCGGTTGGCGGCGGCAAACCAGATGACGACGCGCTCGCCCTCTTTGATCTCCACGCCGCGGATCTCGGTGTCCTCGACGGCCGTGCGGCGGAAGTGCCAGACCGGCGAGGCGATGCGGACGAGCTCGTCGACGGCCTGATCCGTGGTGGCGCCGGGCTGGGAGAACTCCTGCATCGCGCGGTCGTCCCGCAGCAGCGCCAGCAGACCGAGCGCCATCGATTGGCGCGTGGTCTCGTTGCCCGCCACGACGAACAGGGCGAAGTTGTTGTCGAGGTCGCGATCGCCGAGCAGGTGCCCGCCGATCTCCATGTTGGCAAGCACAGAGAGGACGTCTTCCTTCGGCTCAACGCGCCGGGCATTGATCGTCTGGCGGCCCATCGCGCACAGCTCGGCGGCGGCCTCGCTGCCGAACGGGAGGTACTTGAAGGCCTCTGCCTCCGGTGAGCCGACGACGTGAATCGCGATCTCCGGGTCGGAGTCGATGATCATGCGATCGCCGAGCTCGATGAAGCGATCGAACTGCTCCGGCGGCAGGCCGAGAATCGTGCCGAGCACGCGGATCGGGATCAGCGCCGCGATGTCGTGGACGAAGCAGATGTCCTGCTTCTCGAAGGCCTCGTCGAGGACCTGGTCGACGATCACGCGCAACTGGTCCTCGTAGCGCGCGATCGACTTCGGTGTGAAGTCGCGGGCGAACGGCTTGCGCCACTCGTTGTGCAGCGGCGCGTCGGTCTCCATGAAGTTGCGCCGCGCCTCGAGGACGTCGGGAGCCACGTGACCGATGCGGGCGGAGCCGCCGCGACCGGACGAGAAGACCTTCGGGCGCTTGAGGACGTCGAGGACATCGGCGTACTTCGTCACGCACCAGAAGCCGTCGTCCTCGTCCGGATGGCGGTAGACGGGCGCCTCGCGCTGCAGCCACTCGAAGACGTCCCACGGCTCGCGCTCGGCGAACAGCTGGTGGTCGAGCAGATCGAATTGCGGTGCTCCAACAGCTCCCATGCCCTGCCTCCTCCGAACGTTTGGATCCAATATACAAAATCCGGCGAGCGTGACTAGGGTCGCCATAGAAGTCAAACTCATTACGGTACGATCGTACCTTTCAAACCCATTCGTTTTGCGCCTAGGCTGTACCCATGCCCAAACTCCGTGATGAGACGTACGCCGCCCGGCGCCAGCACATCCTCGACTCGGCACGCACCTGCTTCTCGCGTCGCGGCTTTCACGCCGCCTCGATGATGGACCTGCAGGAGGAGGCCGGGGTCTCCGCCGGCGCTATCTACGTCTACTTCCCCGGCAAGGCCGACATCGTCAATGCCATCACTGAGGCCAATCTGGCCCAGACGGAAGCGGTGCTGACGGCGATTCTCACGGCCGACCCGGCGCCGAGCTTCCGCGATGCGCTGTTGCAGGTTGTCACCA
>CAIOHM010000113.1 GCA_903858055.1 uncultured delta proteobacterium | reverse complement strand
GTGTTGTGTGTCGTCGACACGCGGCTGGCGGAGAGGAATCCGCCGCTGCTCGTCTGGTTCGATGCCTGCGTGCATTTTTCGGACGTCGTGCTCTTGAACCGTCGCGAAGGGGTCGCGAACAAGTGGATGAGCACCTTCCTCGGGCACTTCAAAGACCAGTTTCTGCCCTGCGTCTTGGAGCGCATCGACTCCGCGCGGCGACGTGAGACGAGGAGAGAAGGTGGGTGGGGGTCGTCGGAGGATGGGCCGCACGCGCTCCCCGACCGAGAACCGTTTTCGAGGGCCGAACGAAACCAGACCGAGCAGCTCGACGAGACGCATGCGGGGCCGTCACCGCCGCTCGCGGAAGAACGGTGCACACCGGAAAGACGGGTGCTCCGCGGCGTACTCGTCCGTCGGCCGCCGCGCGAACGAGCGGGCGAGGAGGAGCGCCAGCACCACCGCTGCCACGATGAAAGGTCCGTCTTCGCGCGTCATTCCGAACACCGGTCGCACCGCGGAGTTGCGCCTCGCGCGCGTTCCGCCAGCTCTTCACGCCCGCGGCGCGCGGTCGCCTTCAAGCCCGAGGGCGATTTCCGTCGCAGCGCATGCGGCGGGGCGCGCGGTGCGGCGACGGCGGACCGGAGCAAAGGGCGAGAATTTCGCGTCACGATCCCGGGCGAGCGCGCACGTCGCGGGTCGCTGCTAGCCTCGCTAGGGATGGTCGCCGTGTCGCTCCTGCTCGTTGGCGTCTTCCTCGCGTGCGTGCGCGCGATGACTCCGCGGCGGTCGTCGACCCGCGACACGCTCGCCACGGCGCCGGGTTCGGAAGCGCCTGCCGATCGCGTCGCCGCCCCCGCGCGCCGCATTGGGCCCCTCGTGTGCGACCGCGAGCGCATCGTACGAAGAGGCCCGCAGGGAGACACGCTCCTCGTCGACGGCACAGGGCCGCTCGGTGTCGTGCGGCTCGTCGAGCGCTCGCGCCATCGCATGCTCTTCGTGTTCTCGCGCGCGGGCGCCGTGACCCACGTGGGCGCGCTCCTCGCAGGCTCCAAGACGGCGCTCGTCGACGAGGTGACGAAGGGCGCCACGGTCGTGCCCGACGGCCTCTTGCCCGACGCGCCGTTCGCCGCGGAACGCGGGCTCGGAGCCGTGGAGGCGATGGCGCTGCTTCTGGAGGTTCGAAGCCGCGCCCCGGCCGCCATCGACCGGATCCTCTGCGCGACGACCGAGGGCGTGGCCCTCACCGTGAGCGGGTCGAAGCTCACGAGTCATGATCGCGTGGTTGATCTCGACGCGCCGCTCGTGTGGCGACCGCTCGCGTTTCACGAGACCGGCGGCGGCGTGGGAGGCGTGTTCCAAGGCACGTGGATCGACCAAGGCGACACGCGCATCGTCTTCGTCTCACCGCTCCCGGCGCTCTCCGTTTGGCGTGACCCGCACGCCGAGTCGCGCACGCTCGAGGCGCTCTTCTCGCGCGATCCCGCGGGCGACGCGCGCGCGCTCGAACTCGCCATGAGCCCCGCCGCCGACCCGCCACCCACCGAGGCACGCGTACCGGTCGATGCATTGCTCATGTTTCCGCTCCGCGCGGCCCTTGCCCGCTCGGCGCTGGCCACGCGCGGCCGTGCCCCTTGGAACCGAAAGCCTACGGCCCTGCGACCCGCGCGCTGAGCTTCCGAACGCGCCCATTCGTGGTAGCCGGGCGCCATGGCGGAGCGCTTCTACGTCACCACCCCCATTTACTACGTGAACGACGTGCCGCACCTCGGCACCGCGTACACCACGATCGCCGCCGACGCCCTCTGCCGGGCCCACGCGCTCTTCGGCTTCGAGACCCGCTTCCTCACGGGCACCGACGAGCACGGCCTCAAGCTCGCCACCGTGGCGAAGGAGCGCGGGCTCGAGCCGCAGGCGTTCGTTGACCAAATGAGCGCGCCGTTCCGCGCCGCCTGGCCCGAGCTTGGCATCGCCAACGACGACTTCATCCGCACGACCGAGCCGCGCCACAAGCGCTTCGTGCAGGAGTTCTGGGCGCGCGTCGAGGCGCGCGGCGAGGTGTACGAGGGCGCCTACGAAGACTGGTACTGCGTCGGCTGCGAGTCGTTCAAGACCGAGAAAGAGCTCGAGAACGGCCTCTGCCCAGTGCACAAGAAGCCCGCCGAGAAGGTGAAGGAAGAGACCTTCTTCTTCCGCCTCTCG
>CAIOHM010000112.1 GCA_903858055.1 uncultured delta proteobacterium | reverse complement strand
TGCGCCCCGCCTCCACGAGCGCGTCGCGCGCGAGATCGTGGTGCTGCGCGTCCCAGTAGAGGAGCAGCGCTTTCTGCTTGCGCTTGTCCAACATGGTCTTTGCAGTATACACGCTCTTGCCCGTGAATGGGTCGAGGTCGGTCCAGTACATCGCGGTCGCCATCGACATCGGCGTGGGGATGAAATCTTGGACCTGGCGTGGTCGCACGCCCTGACTTTTCAGGTGAAGCGCGAGGTCGATCATCGCCTTCAGCGTCGAGCCGGGGTGGCCTGAGATGTAATAGGGGACGAGGTGCTGGTCCTTGCCCGCGTCGTCGCTCGCGCACTGGAACATGTTCGCGAAGCGCTCGTAGGACTCGACGCCCGGCTTCTTCATCTTGTCGAGCACGTCTTCGTCGATGTGTTCGGGCGCGACCGAGAGCTGCCCGCCCACGTGGTGCTTGGCGAGCGCGTCGACGAACTCGGGGCTCCGCTCCGCGAGGTCGTAGCGCACGCCGCTCGCGAGGAAGACCTTGCGCACGCCCTTCTCGGCGCGCACGCGAGCGAGGAGATCCACGAGGGGGCCGTGGTCCGTGTCGAGGTTCTCGCAGACCCCCGGGTGTACGCACGAGAGGCGCCGACACGACTTCTCGATGCGCTCGTCCTTGCAGCGCATTTGGTACATGTTCGCGGTGGGGCCGCCCACGTCGCTGATGACGCCGCGGAAGTCGTCCATGCGGCGCAGCGCCCGCACCTCGCGCAAGACGCTCTCCGCCGACCTCGACTGGATGATGCGCCCCTCGTGCTCGGTGATCGAGCAGAAGGTGCAGCCGCCGAAGCATCCTCGCATCGTGACGATCGAGTGCTTGACGGTCTCGAAGGCGGGGATCGGCGCCGTGTACGACCAGTGCACCTGGCGCGTGAACGGCATGTCGTAGAGCGTGTCCATCAGCGGCGTGTCGAGCGGCTCCGCCGGCGGGTTGAAGTAGATGGCTTGCTCGCCATGAGGCTGCACGAGCGGCCTCCCGTTGCCGGGGTTGGTCTCGTGCTGGAACGCCTTCGACATGCGCGCGAAGGCTTTCTTCGACCCGGCGTCGTCGCCGCGCACCTCTTCGTAGGAAGGCAGCCAGAGCACCTTCCCGTCTTTCACGAAGCGCGATCGCGGGAGCTCTTCCCACTCGCCCTTGTTGCGCACGTGCGCCGTGCCGCGCACGTCACGGAGGGCGCTCACGGGCTCGCCCTTCGCGAGGCGATCGGCGATCTCCCAGACCGGCCGCTCGCCCATCCCGAAGACGAGCAGATCCGCCTTCGCGTCGAGGAGGATCGACCGACGCACGGACTCGCTCCAGTAGTCGAAGTGGGCGATCCGCCGCAGCGACGCCTCGATGCCGCCGATCACGATCGGCACCTTGGGCATCGCCTGGCGCACGAGGTTGGCGTAGACGATGGTCGCACGGTTCGGGCGGTGCCCGGTCTCGCCGTGCGGCGAGTACTGATCTTCGCCGCGCGTCTTCTTCTGCGCAGTGAGCTTGTTGAGCATGCTGTCGAGGTTGCCCGCGGTGATGCCCACGAAGAGCCGCGGCACGCCAAGGCGGAGCATCGACGACGGGTCACGCCAGTCGGGCTGCGCGATCATGCCGACGCGGTAGCCGCGGTGCTCGAGGAAGCGACCGATGAGCGCGCCGCCGAATGCGGGGTGATCGACGTACGCGTCGCCGTTCACGATGAGGATGTCGAGCTCGCTCCAGCCGCGTGCGTCCATCTCCTCGCGCGTCATGGGGAGGAAGGAGCGGAGGCGTTCGTCGGAGGAGCCTTTGCGTCGGAGAGGAACGAGCGCGCTCATGGTTACGTGCAGCTAACACGAAAAATTTAGCTGGGCATTTCGCGAACACGCACATCCTCCCACGAAACCGAGGTCCGCTCCACACATCGCCTTGCGCCCAGGTCCACCCCACGTAGGCTCCCGCGCGGCCCATGCGTACCCCTCCCTCTCTCCGACTCCTTGGTGTCCTTGCGGTTGCTGGCCTCGGTGCCGCGACCTTCGCCCCCCTTGGCTGTGGCGGCGGCTCCGAAGGCCTCGTCAGCCGCGACGGCGGCGGCGTCGTCGTGCCTCCGATCGACGAAGAGACGGACTCGGGCACGATCGGCCCCGTCGACCCAGGGAACGAGGACGCAGGCGGCGGAGGCCCCGTCACGGACTCGGGCGGCGGCGGTCCCGTGTTCGCAGACGCCGACATCGTCCCCGACGCGAGCGGCTGCACGACCACGCCTCCCGTGCGCGGCCCGTACCCGCGCGCGTGCAAGCCCGCGACGACGAACGAATGCGACGGTCGCAGCGACTTCGCAGGCGCTCCGAACGGCGGCACGGGCAATGGCTTCGACGACGACTGCGACGGCCTCGTCGACGAAGGCTGCGGCTGCCCCTCGCCCGGCGTAACGAAGACGTGCTTCCTCGTCTCGGGCGGTCAGATCGACCCCGCCACGCGCGAGCCGGTCGGCTGGTGCAAGGCGGCGAGCCGCGGCACGGTCGACTGCGTAGGCCAGGAATTTCCCAAGTGGAGCGGCGTTTGCCGCGGCGCGAGCCCACCCTTCCAAGACGACAAGTGCGCGCCCGGTGACTACGACTGCGACGGCCGCGAGCTCAACTCGTTCACGAAGGACTGCACCTGCCAGACCGACGCGGTGACGTGCCCGACGACGCCCTTCGAGACGGTGCCGTACCCGAACCCGCAGAACCTCCCGCTCAAGATCGACGCGAGCCAGTGGTTCGGCAACCCGGCGAATGCCGCGCAAGCGACGAACTGGAAGTGGACGCTCCGCGGCGGGGACTGCGACAACATTCAGCCGCACCCCTCCTTCGGCATCTACAAGACGAACAACGCAACGGGCGCGCCGCTCGGGCGCACGGTCACGAACCTCGGCCGCGCGAGCAACGAGAAGGGCCGCGAGGTTACGCAGGGGCAAGACGGCGTGACGAGCGTCGTCTACCCGGCGTTCTCGCTCTCGGGCGACTACATCATGGACGTGAGCCTGCAGTTCGGAGGGCAGACCTACACCTGCTCGCTCAACATCAAGGCGAAGGCCCCGGGCGTCCGCGCGGAGGCGTGCTGGGACACGATGGGCAACACGGACGTCGACCTCCACATGGTGAAGGTCAACGGCTTGAACTGCCCCACCCCGGGCTGGAGCGGCACCTGCGCACACCAAGACTGCCTGTGGTCGAACTGCCGCCCGGACGCGACCGGCATGACCCGCTGGTACTCGGCCTCGCCCACGAGCGCCTGCGTCGGCTGGGGCTCGCTCGCGGCGGGCGCTTGCCCGAACCCGCGCCTCGACCGCGACAACATCAGCTGCAACACGGCCCAGCAGAACCCCGCGGGCAGCTCGGCGCCGCCGATCCCGTTCCCGATCCCGCTCCCGCCCACGAGCGACTTCTGCGGCAGCGAGAACATCAACGTGGACGCGCCGCAGAACGGCGACACGTTCGCGGTGGGCACGGTGCTCTACTCGGGCACCTCTGCGAAGCCCCACATCAACATCTACTGCAACGGTCAGCGCGTCGTCTCCGCGGGCTACAACCCGCTCACGGGCTCGAACTTCCCGGTGCTCCGTGACTCGGGCGCGAACGACGGCGACTTCTGGAAGTTCGGCCTCGTCAAGGTGAACGGCTCCGGCGCCAACATCACGTGCGACGTCACGACCACGAAGTCGACGACGCCGATCGCCAACAAGGACGGCTCGACGAGCTACTGCGTCGACAAGAACGCATCGAATTCGACGAAGAACCTCTGGAAGAACACGAGCGTGGCGAACACCGCCGACGGCCTCTGCTTCCACTGAGTTGCGTGGGCGGCTGGGTCCCGACCCCAGCCGCCGCGGGCGGTCGCGTTCACACGCTCACGTGGGCCGCTCGGGTCCCGAGCCCAGCCGCCGCGTCCGACACGTGACGAGCGACCACACGAAAGCTCGCGAATCCCCGTGATTCGCGGGCTTTGCCGTTTCGCGAGCGGGCGCGGGGGCGACGTGCTAGCCCGCCTGCCTCTTCGAGGACAGCCATGGATGCGGAAGCGATTGCGAGGGAAGTGAAGCGTCGGAAGACGTTCGCGATCATCTCGCACCCGGACGCGGGCAAGACGACCATCACCGAAAAGCTCCTCCTGTACGGAGGCGTGATTCAGCTCGCCGGCGCCGTGAAGGCCAAGAAGGGTCGCGCCTCCGCCGTCTCCGACTGGATGGAGATGGAGCGTGAGCGCGGCATCAGCTCGTCCTTCAGATGCGCCACCTCGCGGTCGAGCGTGATCGATTCAATGGCACGATGCGCCCGCAG
>CAIOHM010000111.1 GCA_903858055.1 uncultured delta proteobacterium | reverse complement strand
CCCTGCGACGGAGCGCGCCATGCGCGAGCGCGGTGTCGAGCGCGGCACCGAGTTCGTCCGCGGCGAGAGAGCGCCCACATTCGAAGCGGCGCATCGCGGCCAAGCACGTGTCGTCGTCGACGCTCGCTCCGCCCACGGCGACGAAGGGGCGCGCTGCGGCCATGGCCGCGTGGAGCGTGTCTCGCTTCGCCGCGCCAATCACGACGTGCGCGTCCGCGAAGGAACCAAAGGCGTCGCGCACGTGGCCGTGCACCGTCCCGCGCACGAGCGCTGCGTCGAGCTCGCCTTCGAGCTGGGCCACGCGATCGCGGTCGAGCCCGACGTGAACCTCGACCTCGACGCGAAGCGTGCGGCCGAGAGAACGCAAGAGCTCGCTCACCGTGGTCGCAGGGAGATCATGGGCGAGGATGAGCAAGCGACGGTTCGCCCCCGCCGCGAGCGGCTGCAGCTCGGCGACCTCGCGGTAGCCGCGCTCCACCGGTACGCCGGCGTCCACGCGCACCGTGTCACCGCTCGCCTCGCTCAGGAACGTGACGACGGGCGGCAGCGCGAGGCCCGCCGCGCGAGCGTCTTCGAGGAGGGCCAGCGTCACCGTGCTCGTCGCGACGATGACGCGCGGCTCACGCTCGACGACGGCGTCGAGGAACGAGCGGAAGAACCGCGTGCGCAGGGCGCGTGCGAGCGTGCCGCGCGTCCCCTCGCGGGAGGTCACGAGGTCGAAGGTCTTGCCCGAAAGCCGCGGTAGCCGCGCGAGGCTCGCCTTGATCGCGCGCTTCGTGAGGGCCGCGACCGCCGGCGCCGAACCGTCGAAGAGCCCGAGCGACTCCGCGCCAAAGCCCGCACGTTGCACTTCGTCGACGACGGCACGCGCCGACGAGGGCTCGAAGCTGTCAATCGATCCATGAACCACGAGCACGTCGAGCGCCATTCGTTCCTCCGCGTTGATGCACCCGTTGTACGAGGCGCCCGTGGCGAAGGAGAACTTTCGTGGTGAAACGCGGGCAACGTCTCGCGTGCGGTCTTCGCACGGGAGTGTGGCGATGCGGTGGCGCACCCCCGACTTGCGCAGACCCTAGAGGGCGCGCTCGTAGACGCGGTAGCGCTTGTAGATCTCTGCACCCATCATGCGCACGCCGGCGTTCACCGGTCCGTTGTCCTCGAGGGTCCACGAGAGCTCGCCCTCTTCGATGCCGAGGCTGCGTCCGGCCTCGTTCATGGCGCCGTAGAGGTAGAGCGCGAGCGCTGCGTACTTCCGCTGCGTGCGCACCTTCTTCTTGATGCCGAGGAGCACGAGGCGCGCGCTCTTCGTTCCCTCCACCTTGAGGCGCCAGAGGAGCTTCGCGGCGCCCGTGGGGAAGAGCGACCCGCCGAGGTCACGCGCGGCCTCGTTGAGGTTGGGCACGCCGATGGCCATCGCCGCAGGCTCGCCGTTCACGTAGACGATGCGCGTGAGCTCGGGCTCGAGAATGAGCTGGAAGTCTTCGGCCATCTTCTTCACCTCGTTGCGGGTGAAGGGGACGAAACCCCAGTTCTCGCCCCAGGCGTCGTTGAAGATGTCGACGACGATTTGAACGTCGTCCTCGAGGCGCTTCTTGTTGACCGGGCGCACGGTGATTTCCGGCATGGCGAGCACGTCGGTCATCGCCTTCTTCACGCGCGAGTTGAGCGGTCCGACCTTGTAGTGCCACGCGTAGACGTCCTTCGTCTTGGTGTAGCCTGCACCTTCGATGAGGGCGCCCTGGTAGGGCAGGTGGTGCGGCATCATCAGGTAGGGCGGCGTGTCGAAGCCCTCGACGAGGCAGCCCATCTCTTCGTTGATCGAGAGCGACATCGGGCCGAGTGCACGCTTCATGCCCTTCGCGCGGAGCCAACGCTCGCCCTCGCGGAGGAGGGCGCTTGCGACGTCTTGATCGTTCGTCGTGTCGAAGAAGCCGAAGAAGCCCGTCGCGTCTTGGTAGCGCGCGAGGTGCTCGCGGTCGATCTGTGCGGTCATGCGGCCGACGACACGGCCGTTCTTGCGCGCGAGGAGCATCACGCCCTCGCCGTGCTCGAAGAAGGGATTCTTCTTGGGGTTGAGGCGCGCCGAGAGGTCGAAGTCGAGCGGTCGAACGTAGTGCGGGTCGCTTTGGTACAGGTAATCGACGAGGTTCAAGAACTCGCGCGGATTCGTGCCCAGCGGCGCCACTCGGATGTCGACCATGCGCGTCGGCTAATCGAACGCTCGCAGCGCGGCAAGCTGCGTGCCTCGGCGCGGCGTGAGCACGACGAGGACCGAAGGGCTTCAGCGTGCGCGGAGCGCGGCGTAATACGTGCCGTTCTTGCGACGGACGCGAAGGAGTAGCTGGCCGTCGGCGGCGTTGCGCGCGATGACCTCGCTGCTCGGCTCGGCCGTGCCGTCGACCTCGAGGATCACGTCGCCGGGCTGCACCGCCGCCTTGTCCGCAGGAGACCCCGGCATGACGGCGGTGACGATCGCGATGGGCTTCGCCGGGAGCCCGATTTGCGCAGCTTCGCGCGGGTTCAAGTCCCGGAGCGCGAGGCCCATGCTCCCGCTTCCGTTCGTGGTGCCCGTGCTCGGCACCGTGACGACGGGCTCGGGGCGCGCGGCGAGGGTAGCCTTGACCGTGCTTTTCTTGCCTGCGCGCACGAACGTGATGTCCACGCTCTCGCCCACGTCGTGCGCGATCACTTCGCGCATCAGCTCGTGCGCGTCGCGCACCGGGCGGCCCCCGACGTCGACGATGACGTCGCCCGGCTTCAGCCCGGCTTGGTCGGCGGGCGTCCCTTCGCCCACGTTCGTCACGACGGCACCGTGGGGCGGGGAAACTTGGAGCGCCGCCGCGAGATCGGCCGTGAGATCCTGATTGCCCACCCCCAGGTGCGCGCGCTGCACGTAGCCGTTCTTGAGGAGCTGACCCGCGACCTTCTGCGCGAGGCTCGAGGGCACCGCGAAGCCAATGCCGCTCGCCTTGCCGATGATCATCGTGTTGATGCCGAGCACCTCGCCGCTGAGCGTGCAGAGCGGCCCGCCCGAGTTGCCCGGGTTGATGCTCGCGTCGGTCTGCAGGTAATCCTCGATGAGGTTCATGCCGATGCCGCCGCGGTCCTTCGCGGAGAGGACGCCGGTCGTGACCGTGTAGCTGAGGCCGAAGGGCGCGCCGATGGCCACGACCCACTCGCCCACGCGCGCGGCGTTCGAGTCGGCGAAGCGCGCGGGGACGAGGTTCGTCGCGTCGACCTTGATGACGGCGAGGTCCGTGCCCGGGTCGCGACCCACGAGGCGCGCGGGAAGAGAGCGGCCATCGCGGAAGACGACCGAGATGTCGATGGCGTGCTCGACCACGTGGTTGTTCGTGAGGATCGCGCCGTCGCTGGTGAAGACGATGCCGCTGCCGTTGCCGCGTTGAATCGGGCTCTCTTGCGTGCCGAAGAACGGAAACGGGAACGACTGCGCGGGGGCGTCCCCCTTCGCGACCACATCGATGCGGACGACGAACGGCGAGGCTTTCTCCGAGACCGCGACAAAGGCGTCCGAGAGCCGACGGGCTTCCTGCTGCGCCTGTGCGAGGTCGCGTGTCTCCGCTTGCGCGCGCACGCCATAGGCGAGGCCGCCGAGGCCGATGGCGACCGAGAGAAACCCAAGTGCGACGCTACGCTTCATCCGAAGACCCTTCCGTGTGCTCGCCCGTGTGGGGGCTCCCGGCGTCAACGCGCGAGGGTGGCCGTTTCTTCCCGACGGTCGTCCACGCGAGCGGCAAATCGTCGTCGCTCGGTAGGAAGATGCGCTCGAGGCACAGGCCTTGCGGCGGCGCGGTGAGCCCGAGATCGCGTCGCTCGCCGCTCGCGATCGCGCGTCCGAGCGCACCGGGCTCGCGTCTTCCGGCGCCGACCTCGACGACGGTGCCCACGATGATGCGGACCATGTTGTACATGAAGCCCGTGCCCTCGACCGTGACGCGGAGGAGGTCGCCTTCGCCCTGCACGTCCGCGTGGACCATCGTGCGGATCGTGTCGACGCGCTCGTCGGCTGCGCGGCGAAACGCTTGGAAATCATGGGTTCCCACGAGCGCCTGAATCTCGCTCGCCATGCGCTCGGCGTCGACGGCGAACGGGATCGTCCACGCGCGGCGGCGATCGAGCGGGTCACGCAGCGAGCGCGGGCGCACGAGGTAGCTGTAGCGCTTGCCGAGGTTCTCGAAGCGAGGCACGAAGCCGCGTGGAACGCTGCGCGCGCGCATCACGACGAGGTCGTCGGGCAAACGGCGATTGAGCTCCGCTTGCCACGCTGCCGGAGGCAGCTCGCGTGCTGGGTCGAAGGCCACGAGCTGTCCGCGCGCATGCACACCCGAATCCGTACGGCTCGCGCCGCGTGCGTCCACGATGCCCGCGTCGAGCGAGCGCAGCGCTTCGCACAAGACGCCGTGGACGGTGCGCTCCTCGCGCTGCGGAGCGAAGCCGCGGAAGTCCGTACCGTCGTAGGCGACGTCGAGGAGGATGGAGGCTTCGGGCATGCGGCGTCGCGTGCCCTACACGAGGTAGCGACCTGCGCGAAGGAGCGCCGTGCCGTCGAGGTCGATGTCGGCGTACGCCTGCGCCGCGACGACTTGCGCGTTCGAGTCCCACTCGGCGCCGGTCTCCGAGGCGTACGTCTTGCCGAAGCTCAGGTGGAGACCCGGCATGCTCTGGTCGCAGACGAGCTCGCCGGTCGGATCCGAAATGCCGATGTTCGTGCCGAAGATGACCGTGCCCACGCGGTTGCCGTGGCGGTCGTCGCGGAGGGCGTTCTCGACTTCGCTGCGGAGGTTGTTGTCGCTGCAGGCGACGTTCGTCACGAGCGAGTTCTCGATCGTGAATTGAATCGGTGTGCCCTGGAGGGGAACGTTCGTGAGGACCCGCGCGCACGCGAGCGCGGCGTCGGCGACGAAGACTCCATCAACGCGCTCGGGGACCGTTGCGAGCTCGCCTGCGGGCAAGTTCTCCCAGCGACCGGGCCGGATCGTTCCCGTCTGCTCGACCCAGCGGTAGCGGCTCGCGAACTGCACCGTGAGGTTCGTGCCTGCGCGAGAGCGCACGACGGCACGTGAATCCGGACGCAAGCGCATGCGAAGCGCGCGCGTGGCGTCGAGGATGCGCACCGGGTCGACCGTGAAGCCCGTGAGCATCGCCCGCCGCGTCACCCCGAGCATGTGCCCGTGGCGCAGCTTGTAACGCGACACGAGATCCACGAGCTCGCGACGGAAGCTCTGCTCCGCGGTCTCGACGCCTGCAATGTACACGCTTGCCTGCGCGCCTCGCAGCGACTCGAGAATGTTTTGCGGAACGCTCCGCAGCGGAAGAATCTCGTGGTCGCCGAGCTCGTACACGATGCCCGTCGCCTCGAGCGAGGCGACGACCTGCTCGAGCGCGTGCGCGAGCTCGCGATGGTCGCGGTCGGTGAGGAGGACGACCACGTCGCCGCGGACGACGTTCAACGAGCGCTCGACGATGCGCCGTGCGGCGTTCGCGAGATCGATGTCCGTAGGCAGCAGCGCCGCGGGCGGAATCGAGGGTGCGGTCGGTCGCAGCGACGGGCGCCGCGGGATGGCCGAGGGTCGGGTGCTGGGAATGCGCGACGCCGAGCGAAGGCGCAAACTCGCGTACGCCGGCGTGTCCTCCTCGATGGGCGGCAACGGGGGGAGCGACGGGCGCTTGGAGTCGACCATGATCTGCTTTCTGTCGAGCTGCGTGTGCGGTGCGCGTGCGCTGCGCGGAGGTGCTTCGTCAGCCTGCGTCGCCCGCGGCGGGGGCTTCGGCGTCGGGGGTTGGCTCGGGCGCGCCCGCGTCTTGCGGCGCGGGGGACCCGGCGTCGACGACCGGCGGCGTGTACGCGTTGGCACCGCCCGCCGCGCGTGCGTTCGGGTCCGTAGGTGCCAGGCGGCACTTGAGCGCGAAGCACACGCCTGCGGCGCAGTCGTCGTCGCGGAGGCAGTCGGAGCCCAGCGAGCCGGCGCTGCTCGAGCACGCGGCGGTGATGCCGAGGATCGCGGCGGCCGCGGCGAAGACCGCGATGCGGAGGGGACGTGCGGTGCGGTTCATGGGCGGCTCCTCGGGTTCAAGGCGTGGACGGCGCTTCGGTGCTCGCCGAGGCGTCTGCGGAAGGCTTGGGGCCACAGCCGGCGTCGGGCGTGCACACCGGCGTCACACCCTCGCTGCATGCGCCCACCGCGCACACCGCGGCGAGCAGCACGACCAACGCGATCGGCCGAACCGTTCGAGCGGCTCGCATGGTCAGCGCCCCGCGCGCACGAAGTTGCAGGGAACCACCGTCTCGACGCAGCCGTGGCCTGCCGGGGCGGGGACGTTGCCGCGGAACTGGCCAGCGACGCAAGCCGCGAGGCGCGCGTTGCCCATCTCGTCGCTGTCGACCTTCGCAGAGCACATGCTCCCGTCGTGGCCGACGCGGACCTTGAGGCTGATGCGGCCCTTGAGGTCCGGGTTGTTGGCGAGCTCGGCCTCGTAGCAGCGGCGCGCGATGCGGCACTTGCCTCCGAGTGAGTTCGCGAGATCCTCCGTCAGCTGGCCCGTGCAGGCCTTCGGCGCGCACGCCTCGTTGACCACGGGGGCCTTCGGCGCCGGAGCACCGGGTGCAACGGCAGGAGCTCCGGCATCGACGGGCTCTGGCGGCGGCATCGGGATGTCGTTCTCGAGCGGCGCCTCTTTCACGACCTCCTCGACCTTCGGCGCGGGCGGGGCTGCGGGCTTTGCGGGCTGCTCTTTCGAACAGGCAACGGTGCCGAGCGCGGCAGCGACGAGAACGGAGGCAAGGGCGTGTGAAAGGCCGAGACGAGACATGGCGCCATGATTCCCCAACCCGGTGCTCCGAGGCCAGAAAAAGCGTGCGTGCGGACGTCGTTGTCGTTCAGCGTTCGGAAACGATCGAAACGATGCGCCCCACCCACACCGAGGTGTCACCCCACGTGCGCAGCGCCTCTTGCTCGACGTGGTCCACGCTTGGCACCGTGTCACCGGTGCGGTGCTCGACGACCACGAGCGCCCCGGGTTCCCATGGGAGCGCGCCGCGTGCCGTGGCGAGAAAGCGTTCGAACGCCGTCGTCTCGACGAGCGCATAGGGAGGATCGACGAAGAGCACGCGCACGGGCCCTCGCGTGACGCGGGCGAGGGACCGCTCGGCGTCGCCGGGGAGGAGGGTGACGCGCTCGCGCAGGTCGAGCGCCCGTGCGTTGGCCTCGATGCACTTGAGCGCGCCGCGAGCCTCTTCGAGGAGCGTGCCGTGGGAAGCGCCGCGCGAGAGCGCCTCGAAGGTGAGGCTCCCGGAGCCCGCAAAGGCGTCGACCACGTGGGCGCCTTCGAGGTCGGTGAGGTGCCCGAGCACGGAAAAGAGCGCTTCGCGGACGCGATCGCTCGTCGGT
>CAIOHM010000110.1 GCA_903858055.1 uncultured delta proteobacterium | reverse complement strand
GGGTGGCGCTCCTGGTCCTCGCGGGCGCCTCCCTCGAGCTCGGCGCCATCGGGTCGCTTGCCGCCGCCGCCCTCGCCGTGCGGGCCAGCTTTGGAGCTCCCGCAACGAGCCTCCTGGCCGACCTCGCGCTCCTCGCCGTGCCCGCCTCGATCGTTCGCCGCGAAGTCGCCCGCACGCGGCGCTTCGCGCGCGCCCACGCGGAGCAGTTCATGAACCGGATGCGCGACGAGGCTCGCAGCTACCGCCTCCTTGCGCCCACGAGCAGCGTGAGCACCGAGGTCCGCGACGACGAGCGCCTCGCGCAAGCGAGCGTCGAAGAGATTCACGAGTCCGCCCGCTTCGCGCTCTCGCTCCTGCGCGAGTCCCTCGACGCCCACACGGCCGTGCTCCTTTGGGTCCATCAGAAGCACCTGCGGATCAGCGAGCTCGTCACCTTCTCGCACGACGTGCAGGATGCACCCATCCCGCTTGGCAGCGGCGTGCTCGGCGCCCTCGTGGCGCGGCCGCAGCCGAGCCGCTTCCAGTCGAAGCGCGGCGCGCTCGCCGTGCCGTACTACCGCGAAGATCCAGGTGTGCGCGCGCTCCTCGCCGTGCCGGTCCTCGACAGCGGTGAGCTCGTGGGCATCCTCGCCGTCGATCGCCTCGACGATCGGCCCTTCGACGAAGAGGCCGAGGCGCTCGCGGTGCTCGCCGCCCGTTTTTGCCATCGTGCCATCCGCAACGAGCGGCTCTTCGTGCAGCTCGAGAAGGCGCGTGTCGAACAGGGAAAGCTCTACCGTGCCGTGCAGGCGCTCAGCGCCGCGCTCGACGAGGCCGGCGTCGTCGAAGCGGGCATCGCGGCGGCCCACGAGATGGCGAACCTCGACTTCGCGATCATCACGCGCACGAGCGAAGACGGTGCGCCGCTCCACACGGTGCGCGCCGTGCGCTGCGCCGAAGGGATCGACCTCGCGCACCTCGAAGGTCTCTCGTTCGCACCCAACGGCGGCCTCGTCTCCTCGTCGGTGAAGATGCGCGTCTCGCTCCCCTACCGAGGCGAGTTCGACAACGCCACGCACCTGGTGCTCACCAAGGAGCACGCGCTCCCGCCCGTGCCCTCGCTCATCGTTCTTCCGCTGGTGAGCGGCGAACACACGCTCGGAACCCTGGTGCTCGGTGCGCGGCGCCGCGGGGCGTTCGGCGAGTCCGTCCGCGCGCTCCTCGAGGTCCTCGCGAGCCACCTCGCGGTCTCGCTCGCGAACGCGGGCATGGTGAAGCAGCTCGAGCAGCTCGCGACGACGGACGGCCTCACGGGCCTCTACAACAAGCGCACCATGCTCGAGCTCGGCGCGCAAAAGATCGAGGCGGCGCAGCGCTTCGGCCAGGCCCTCTCGGTGCTCGTGACCGACATCGACTTCTTCAAGAAGGTCAACGACACCTACGGCCACGACGTGGGCGACGAGGTCATCAAGGGCCTCGGTCGCATCCTCAAAGACACGAAGCGTGCGACCGACGTCGTGGCGCGCTTCGGCGGCGAGGAGTTCGTGATCCTCTGCGACCAGACCGACGCCCAGGGTGCGCACCTCCTCGCGGAGCGCGTGCGCGAGGTGCTCGG
>CAIOHM010000109.1 GCA_903858055.1 uncultured delta proteobacterium | reverse complement strand
TCGAGCACCTGACGCGCGAGGTGCTTGGGGCGCAGCGTCTCGCCCTTCGCCCAGGGCTGGCGCTCGAGAAAGTCGCCGAACGCTTCCTCGAGGAAGGCGAGGTTCGGCGGATCGGCCCGCACGTCGTCGAGGGCCGCCATGCGCTCGTCGTAGCCAACGCCCGCCATTTTCAGCTCCGCGAGCTTCTCGCCGCGGGCCTTGTCGAGGCGGCGATCCATGAGCGACCCCGGGTCTTCGATGACCGCTTCGACGATCGAGATCGCGTCGAGGGCGTAGGTCGGGCTCTCGCGATCGAGCTTCTTGAGCGCGTCGACCACGAACATGCCGAGGTTCTGCAAGAGCCCGAAGTCGTCTTGGAACGAGCGATCGACGACGAGCGTGAGGCTCTCGTCGATCGTTGCAAACTGCACGATACCCGCCTGGCGTAGGCCGCGGACGAGCGCCATCGTGTGCTTGCGGTGACGTTTGCGCGCGCCCGAGGTCTCGTGGCAGGTGCGGAGCGCGCGGCGCAACGAGGCGGTCCCGCTCGGGCCGCGTAGCGCGGTGACGATCATGGGTACGCTCGGGCGGAAGCGGCTCACGAGCGGCTCGGGGCGCGCGGCGACGAGCTTGTCGAAGGCCGGGCGATCCCAGTGCGCGTAGCCGAACTCGGGCGCCTTCTTTCGCACGATGCGCTTCTTCTTCACCGGGTCGTCGCCGGCCTTGAGCTCGAGGCGCAAGTTCTCAATCACGTGCTCGGGCGCTTGCACGACGACGACGCCCTTCGTGTCGTGGCCACGGCGCCCGGCGCGCCCCGCGATCTGATGAAACTCGCGCGCACCGAGGATTCGCACCTTGTCGCCGTCGTACTTGCAGAGCTGCGTGAAGACGACCGAGCGGATCGGCACGTTCACGCCGACGCCGAGCGTGTCCGTGCCGCACACGACGGCGAGGAGACCCTCTTGGGCGAGCTTCTCGACGAGGAGGCGGTACTTTGGGAGCAGTCCTGCGTGGTGCATGCCGACGCCCTGCCGAAGTACGCGTGCGAGCTCCTTGCCGTAGGGGCTGTCGAAGCGCACGCCTTCGAGCCGCTCGGCGATCGCCTTCCGCGTCTCCTTGCTCACGAGGTCGAGCGAGAGGAGCTTCTGCGCGTTCTCGGCGCACGCGCGCTGCGTGAAGCACACGAGGTACACCGGGCTCTCGCCGTGGCGGCAAAGCTCGAGGATTTGCTCGTGAAGCGGGATCTCGGAGTAGCGCCAGTCGAGCGGCACGGGGCGGTGGGTGCCGAGCACGTGCGAGACGGAGCGCTCGCCGCGGCGCTCGAGGTCTTCGGCGATGCGGGTCGTGTCGCCGAGCGTCGCGCTCATGAGCAAGTACTGCACGTCGGGCGCGACGAGGAGCGGCAGCTGCCACGCGACGCCACGCTCGCGGTCGCCGTAGTAGTGGAACTCGTCCATGCAGACGGCGTCGACGGCGGCGCTCGCGCCATCGGCAAGGAGGATGTTGGAGAGCACCTCGGCGGTGCAGACGGTGATCGGCGCCTCGCGGTTCACCGAGGCGTCGCCGGTCGCGAGCCCCACGTTTTCCGGGCCGAAGAGCTTACACAGATCGAAGAACTTCTCGCTGACGAGCGCCTTGATCGGGCACGTCCACACGAAGCGCTTCCCCTCGCACATCGCCTTGAACGCGAGCGACACCGCCACGAGCGACTTGCCCGAGCCCGTCGGGGTCTCGAGGATCACCGACGCGTCGCCGAAGAGCGCGAGGATCGCGTCTTCCTGTGCGGGGTACAGTGCGCCGTGGGTCTTCGTGGCCCACGAGAGGAAGAGGTCCATCGCCTCGTCAGCAGGAATGGGCCGCGGCGGGAGGCGCTCGGCGAGGGGCCACGAGGGAGCTGCGGACATGGAGGACGCGCTACCAAGAAAGCGCGCAGCGCGCCCTCACCGCTTCGGGAGGAGCGAGCCTGCCGGGCGTTCCAGGAGCAAAAAGCCTTGTGAAGCGCTTCGCATGCTCTGGTTGTACTCCTTGATGGTGTAGCCCCAGCCGTCGAAGCCGAGCACGGCGCGGGCCATCGTTCGGTACAGCTCGTCGCCGGTCCGCTGCCAGCCGACGCCGAGCGCGAGCGCGAACATCGGGTTCAACGCGGGGAGCGCCGTGCGGTTGTCGCTCGCGCGGCAGACGTAGCGGAAGCTTGCATGATGCAAAGAAGCGTCGTCGCCGGAGCTCGGGTCCGGGTCGTCGGTGAAGACCGTGGCTCCGTCGTTCGCGTCGACGAAGCAGCCGAGTCCGAGCCAGCGAACCGCCTTGGTTGCCGACTCCAAGTAACGCACGTCGTTCGTGTCTCGGTAGAGGCGCACGAGGGCCTCGACGAGGAGGGTCGTCATGAACGGAGAGCCCGCGCCGCTCGCCGTGGACTCGCTGTCGTCGAACCACGCGCCGCGCCGATCTTGCGCGAAAGCCCCCGTGAGGCCGGTGACGCCCGCCTGGTTTGGGTACTTCGTCGCCATCGCCTCCTGGTGCGCGAGCGCCACGTCGCCGACGCTCTTCGCCGCGTTGAGGTAGCGCACGTCGCCGGTCACCTCGTAGACCGGCAAGAGGCCGAGGAGGGTCCAGGCCGGAATGCGCTCGGTGTAGGCGTAATACGGCGTCTGCGCAGGGACGTCGGCGAGGAGCGCATCGGCGATCTCCTTCGCGACCTCGAGCGAGCGTTGATCGCCGCTCACGAGGTAGTCTTCGACGAGACCTTGCGCGTACATCCGCCGCACGATGTTGAAGTCGATGGGCGTCGTGCTCTCGGTGTCGGGCGGGGCCGAATACGTGCCCCGTGCGCGCCCGCTGTGCACGATCTCCGCTTCTCGGTACCGGGTCACCTCGGCGTCGATGCGCTCGACGAGGTCGGGGGTGGGGTCGAGCGCGAGCATGTGGCTGTAAAGTGCATGGGTGTGGTCGTAGTAGTTCCGCACGTGCGGGCTCGTGTTGCTGCCCGCGGGCGGGTTCGCCACGCTCTGGAAGACGGGCGCCGCGCGTCGAAAGAAGCTCGGAGCGAACGAACCCGTGTCCGCGCGCTGGAAGGAAATTCCGAGGGAACCCGTGGTGCTCCAGCGGTCGCCCGTCGCGAAGGCGCGCAGGGTCGGGCAGCGCGTGGCCTCCGGCGTGCCCGGTAGGCTCTTTGCGTTCGCGCCGCGGGACTTGAGCGTGAGCGTCGATCGCGTGCCCACGACGCTCGGTGTGGTGAAGCCCACGAGGAGCGCGCGCAGCGACCCGTCGTTCCACCGCGCGAGCACGCTCGTGTTGCGCGCGACCTCGTTTGCGCCATCGAAGAGCTGCACGGCGGCGGGGTCCGTGAGCTCACCGGGCGCGAAGGGGACGGAGACCGTGAGCGTCGCGGGGTCCGAGCCGGCGCGGAGCCGCACGATGGAGAGCGCGATCTCGCCATTCGCGGGGGCCGCCGCGTCGCTCCGGTTCGTGGGGGTGGCCGCCGGCGTGGACTCGCAGGCGACGATGAGCGAAGCGAGTGTGAAGGAGAGCGCGTCGAGGGCTCGGGTCATCGCCCGAGTATGCCCGCTCGGCGCTCGCGCGGCCCATTGCTTTTCGTGCAGGGGTGCCCCACGCTTTCGCCATGTTCTGGTCGACCAAAGCTCTGAAGATCCCCGCGGCCTCCGACTGTCTGCCGGGCCGGGCCGCGCCCATCGTCTCCCCCGGCGTCCACGAGGTGCTCGGCACGCCCCTCGACCTCGCCGGCGCGGGCGTGGAGGTCGTCGCGCTCGGTCTCGGCTGCTTCTGGGGCGCCGAGCGTCTCTACTGGCGCATGAAGGGGGTGCGTTCGACCGCCGTGGGCTACGCCGCCGGGACCACGCCCAACCCGACCTACGAGGAGGTCTGCAGCGGCGCGACCGGTCACGCCGAGGTCGTGCGTGTCGCGTTCGACCCTTCGCTCGTGAGCCTCGAGCAGATCCTCGTCGTGTTTTGGGAAAGCCACGACCCGACCCAGGGCATGCGCCAGGGGAACGACGTCGGGACCCAGTACCGCTCGTGCGTGCTTACGACCACCGAGGCCCAGCAGTGCATCGCGCTCGCGAGCCGCGAGGCCTACGCGTCGTCGCTGGCGGGCGCGGGCGTTGGCACCGTAACGACGACGGTCGAGCCGCTGGCGGAGCTCTACTTCGCCGAGACCTACCACCAGCAGTACTTGCACAAGAACCCCGGTGGGTACTGCGGGCTCCGGGGCACCGGCGTTCGCTGCGTCTCGTGAAGCCTATACGTCGTCAGACGAAAACGAAGCGGCTTCGGCGAGGGCTTCCGGTGTGAACGGCGCGTCGGGGACGAGCGCGCGCAGCTCACCCTCGACGAGCACGAAGCGCCGGCCCGTGCTCGCACCCTCGAGGATGGTTTCCTCGCGGTCGATGCGAACGACGACCCCCGCGTGCGCCTCGCTCTCGACGAGCACGAACGCCACATGGGCGCTTGCGTGGGCCTCGCGACTCGCGTGGAAGGCGATCTGGCGTTTCGTCGCCAGCAGCTGATGCTCGAGCTGGAACTCGCGCTTCGCCGACGTCACCGCCTGCTCCGTCGCGCGTGCCGACGGGGCCGTACGCATGCTCGCGACGGAGGGGCGCACGAGCATTTGTTGACTCGGACGCGCGCTTACCGCCGCGACGCGCATCGACGAAACCGAGGGCACGAGCGGCCGCGAGGGCAGCGAGCCCGAAGGGCGTACGGGAATCGACGCGCTCGACCTGGCGGGCAAGGAGCCGGGGCGTGGCGCAGCCGCAGCCGGTGCATGCGGGGTCGGACGTTGCGGCAGGGACGGGCGGGGTCCGAGGCTCGGCGCGAGCGGACGCGCGGGGAGCGATCCGCGCGGAGGCGGCTCCGAGCGGCCGGTGAGGCGCGCTGCGCTGGCGGGAAGGGACGTGCGCGGCGGGGGATGGGAGGGGCTGCGCGCGGGGGTGTCTTGCGGCACGAGCGGCGCGCGAAGCGAGGGGACGCCCTCGTCTTCCGCGTCGTGGCTCGGGGTGCGCCCGAGGCGGCGTTCGAGGGCCGTGATCTCGTTCCTGGCGAGGGCGATGGTCTCGGGGGTCGGCCCGGTGCCGACGACGAACAGGGTGCGCACGTCGGCTTCGCTGCCGGCCCGCTGGCACTGGATGGAGGTGGCGGACTCGACGCGGCCTCCCGCGATCTCGACCCCCACGACGACGGGGCCAAGCGCGGAGAGCTGCGCGCCGATGGCGCTGCCGATCACGTCGAGATCGCCGAGCGTGTGCACCGAGCTCTCCGGGTCCACGAAGCGCACGGCGACGGACCCGACCGCGTCGATCTTCCCGTGCTGGCGCACGCCACCGCCGACGATGACGCGCCCGCCGGCGACGATGGTGGCCGACTCGACGTTGCCGCGCACGTAGACGTCTCCTGCGGCCTCGACCGTAAACCCCTCGGTCACGTTGCCGTCGACCACGACCGCACCGAGCGTGCAGAGGCTCCCGCTCGCGAGATCCACGTCCTTCACGGTGATGACGTCGGCGACCGAGACGCTCCCGTTCTCGTTGAGCTTCGCGACGCCCGCCTTTCGCGCGACGAGCGAGCGCCCGTCGGTGCCGAAGGCGACGTTCTCGCCGACGAGGAGAGCGCAGTCTTCACCGTGGCGCGCGATGATGCGCTGGCCGAAGAGATCGCGGCCGTCGACGCCTTTCGTGGGGGCATGCTTGCGCGCGAGCACCGCTCCGGCTTTGACGAACGAGCGATCGCGGATGGCCTTCCAATCGAGCTTGTCTCCGCTGCCTTCGCCCGCGACCACACGGCTCTCGGTCTGAAAAAAGTGCTCGATGCGCGCATCGACGCCGAGCACCGGGGGCGTTCCGGCGGCGACGAGGACCGGGTCTCCGGGGGCAGCCATGTCGAGGAGCGCTCCGACTTGGTCGTCGTCGTACGCGCCGACGATGCCTGCCTTCACGAGCGCGCGCTTTACGTCGGAGACCGACAGCACCGTACCCACCTCCGCGGCGACGGACGCGTAGAGGTTGTCGTCGCTGATGACGAGCGTGCACAGGTCGAAGTCGCGAGACGGAGCCATCGAAGACGTCTGAATGGTGGAGCACGATTCGTTGGGGGAGAAAGCAAAAAGGCGACCGCGCCAGCGATCGCCTCGTGGGCACTTCGGCGCCGTCGTTCAGGCGCGCTTGCGGGCGGCGGCGGCAGGCTTCGCGGCCTTCGCGCCCTTGCCGTCGAGCTTGCGGCCCTTGGCGTCGCGGTCGATGAGCCAGCGGAGGTACGAAGAGGCGGTCACCTCGATGCGCTCGCCGCTGTTCTCCTCGAGCTCACGGCTGCGATCGGCAACGCACGCGAGGAGCGTCTCCTTCTCGGCCTTCGAGAGCTTGAGGGTGATGAGGATGTCGCGAACGGTGCTGCGGTCGGTCTTGGGAGGACGTGGCATGGTTAAAGTCATACCGCGTACGCGTAGGCGGTGCAAGCTAACGAGCCTCTAACTGCGTGCCGTCTGCATCACGGTCAGCTCGCGTACGACCTCGTTAAGTACTTATGAAAGCGCGGTCGATTCGCGCGTCACGTGCGACGTGATCGAAGAGCTCACGCTCGAGCTCCACGCTCGTGCGCGTGCCGGGAACGAGCTCGAAGTCGTGCGCTTCGCGGTCGAAGTAGAAGCCGCCCGCTTCGAGCGGTGCGGCCGTGGCGGTGAGCCAGACGGCCGTGTCGGCACCTTGCGCCGGTGTGCGAAGGAATGAGCGCGTCACGCGGTAGAAGCGCGGCAGCGACGACTCCACGCTCGGTGTGTCGACCCAGCCCGGGTGCATCGAGTACGCGGCGAGGTGCGGGCCGTGCGCGCGGCTCATCGCGCGCGCCGTGAGGATCTGCGCGCGCTTCGTTTGCGCGTACGCGCGTACGCCGTCGAAGCGCTTCGTCTGGCCGCGGAGCTCGCGGAGGTCGAGAGGCACGAGGTACATGCCTCCCGAGGAGACCCACACGGTGCGGCGCAAGCGCTCGTGGTGCGGGTCCAAGAGGAACTCGAGGCGCAGCGGTCCCACGAGGTTCGTGGCATAGGTGGCCTCGAGCCCGTCGGCGGTCACGCGGCGCTCGCTCGGCAGGATGCCTGCATTGTGCACGAAGCGATCGAAGGGGCGCGGGCCGAGCGCGCGCGCGACCTCGTCGACGCTGGCGAAATCGCCGACGTCACAGCGAACGAAGCGGGCGCGCGTGCGTGCGCTGCGGCTCACCTGGTCCGCCGCGAGCTCTCCCTTTCGTTCGTCGCGCCCGAAGAGCGTGAGCTCGGCGCCCCGTGCGGCGAGGGCCTGGGCGGCGGCGAGCCCGATGCCGCTCGTGCCGCCGGTGACCCCGATGGCCACCCCGGTCAGGTCGACCTCCAAGTCGGAAGCACGAAACGAAGACGCCCGAGCCAAGAAGCCCGGGCGACCAAAACTCGCGGGAACGAAGGGGGCGAGAAGCGCCGAAGAGAGGTTCACGCACGCTTCGATGCAAGCGGACCCATCGGCGTTCGCGCGAGCGAGACGAGGGCGACCTGAATCATGAAGGCGCCGAGAACGACCGCAACGCCGCCGCCGACGACCCCGAGGGTTCCGGAAACACCGATGGAGCTGAACAGGTTGTCGAACATGGGGGACCTCGTTGAAGTGTCCAAAACTATCTGGACGGCCAGAAAGTGATACCGAATCGCCTCGCCGTCAATGGCCGATCGGTCAGAATGTGTTCAAGTATTTGAAATGAGACAGAAATAAATTTTGGACGACGAGCAAGTTTTGCTACGCGCGGCGCGCACGACCGACGTCTTCGTGCTTGCGGACGCGAGGCCGGTCCGTACCATTCGGCTCCGCAGGGGCTCCGGTCGCCCGTTCGGGTGACGTACGGCACCGCGTTTTTCTGGAACATTCCTCGTTGTCCCCACGTCCCATGCTTCGAATCACGGCCTCCGCGCCGTGCCATGTCACCCAAGGAGACCTCACATGACCTCGCATCTTCGTTCCGTCGCTGTCGCCGTGGCCCTCTCGCTCGGCGCCGTCGCCTGTGGCGGCAACGCCCCGCCGCCTGCGCCGCCGCCCCCGAGTGGCAGCGCCGCCATCGACGACTTCAACAGCGCGCCGGCGTGGGTTCGCCAGTCGTGCAAGTCGTACTGGGGCGATCAAGGCAAGGGTCGCGTCTGCGCCGTGGGCAGCATGGGCGGCTCGAACAACGTCGGCCTCCTGCGCAGCGGCGCGGCGGGTCGTGCGCGTACGGAAATCGCCCGCTCGCTGCAGACCAAGGTCGCGGCGCTGCTCAAGGACTACCAGCGCACCGTCACCGGCGGCGAAAACTTCGGCAAGGCCGCCTCGGACGAGCAGCTCGTTCAGGACACCTCGAAGCAGCTCACGGACATGACCCTGAGCGGCACCGAGCAAGTCGACTCGTGGATCGGCCCGAAGAGCGGCACGATGTACGTGCTCGTCCAGCTCAACACCGAGGCTTTCGGCGAGGCGATCGGCAAGATGAAGGAGCTCGACGCGAAGACCCGCGAATACGTCGTGCGCAATTCGCAGAAGGCCTTCGACGATCTCCAGAGCGAGCTCGACAAGGCGCGCCAGTAAGCGGCACGGAGCACGGCTCCACGACGGGCAACCTCTCGAAGGGGTTGCCCGTTTCGTTTTTGTTGCGTGCGTTCGCAAAGGAGACGACAAGGGCGGCGATGGGGACGCGCACGCGGTACAAAAAGAGCGAAGTGAGCCGCGAGCAGGTGCTCCAAGCGGCGATCGACACGCTCGCAGCCAAGGGCTACGCGCACACGAGCGTCGGCGACATCGCGGAGCGGGCGGGCATGAGCAAGGGCTCGGTCCACTACCACTTCGAGTCCAAGGACGACCTCATCACCCACGTGCTCCACGCGTGCATCGTGCGAATCGGCGCGCCCGTACGCGCGGCGTGGGAGCGCCCCGGTGTCTCCTCGACCGAGCGCATCGCAGGCGCCATCGGCTCGCTGCGCGAGACGCGTGAGAGCCTCGCGCCCGAGCTTCGCGTGCTCGTCGATCTCATGGCGCAGGCGGTGCACGACGATCAGCTTCGTGTGCCGATCGCCGCGGCCATGCGTCAGGAGCGCGAGGCCCTCCTCGAGGCGCTGCGCGGCTCCATCGCCGAGCTCGGCATGGTGCCTGTCGTGCCGCCGGAGCTCATCTTGCGCCTCCTCATGGCGATGCTCGACGGCCTCGTGCTGCACCGCCTCTTCGATCCGCCGACGCCCGAGGAGTCCGACGGCATCGACCTCGCGCTCACGCACATCGCGCGTGGCCTCTTCGCGGCGACCTCGGGCGAGTTCACGCCGCTCCCCCTCGGCGAAGCTCCCGGCCTTCGCGCCTGAGCCGCGCGCCGCTCCTGAGCCGGCGAGTCTTTCCAGGACGACCGACGAATGGGGGCCGTGAGCCCGTTTTCCCTATCCCCGCTAGAAGAGGCGCGGGAACAGGAGCCCGCTGCGCTGCGCGTAGGCCGCAAACTCCGGGTAGCGCGAGAGCGACTTGTCTTTGCGGAGCATGTTCGGAATCCACTCGACCGCGATGACGCTGCCAAAGAACACGAAGGGCAGCCAGTGCAGCGAGAGGGAAGCGAACGACGTGTAGATGCAGAGCTCACCCAAGTAGTTCGGGTTTCGCGTGCGCGACCAGAGCCCCGTGTGGAGCAGATGCCCGCGGCGGAGCTCGATCCACAGGTGCTTCTGCATGTCGCTCGCGAAGTGGAGAAAGACGCCGAAGCCGAAGAGGGCCACGGCGAAGCCCAAGAGGGCCGGGGGCGCCTCGCGTCCCGACGTGGCGAGGAGCACGGGCGCGGCCCAGTAGGCGAGCAGGCCGCCCACGAGCATGACGAAGCGCTTGGGTGTGCAGGGGCGCTCCCAGTTCTTGTCGCCGAAGACGCGGCTCTTCATCACCCACAGCACGCCGTAGATGCCGTGAATCGCCAGGTAGACCCAGAGGCTCGGGCTCGCGGTCCTTCCCGTCGCCGCCATGACCCCGAGAACGAACGGAGCGGTGAGTCCCTTGAACGTGTCGATGACGTGGCGCTCGCGCAGCATGGCGCGAAGGGAGCCAAGGTCGTTCGTCGCGTCAACCGGATTGCGGCGGCGCCGCGAAGAACCCACGCGTGACGCAGGCGAGGCCTTCGCGCGCCTCGCCGACGGCCACGAGCATGCCGGCGTCGTCGAGCCAGGCATGTGGGCCCACGCCGAGCTCCGCGGGCCAGGGGAATCGCTTGCCTTGGCGCGCGCGGATCACGTTCTCCGCGTCGAGCCGCAGCGCGGGGAGCACCCGTACGGCGGCGGCTTCGCACGGCACGAGCGCACCCGAGATCGCTTCGCGTGTGAGCGCCTCGAGCGCCAGCGCGTCTTCGAGGTGGAACGAGCCGCTGCGCAGGCGACGCAGCGCCGTGAGGTGCGCCAGCGTGTCAAGGGACGCCGCGAAGTCCCGGGCGAACGCGCGCACGTAGTAGCCCTTCGAAACGTGCAAAGTGCAGGTGATGCGTCCACCGTGGGCATCGACGCTCTCTGCTTCGAGGGCACGCACGGCCACCGGTCTTGGCTCCAGCACGACCTCTTCGCCGCGCCGCACGCGCTCGTACGCGCGCTCGCCGTTCACGTGGATCGCCGACACCGACGGTGGCACTTGCTCCGTGCGGGCGCGCTCGGCCGCCAGTGCGTGCTCCAGCTCGGGGAACACCGCGCCTGCCGCTGCACGCGCAAGGCCGTGGACGAGCGCGTCGTCGAGAGGCTTTTCGCGTGTGACCGCCCCGTCGGCGTCGCCGCTCGCGGTCTCGACACCAAGTTGCAGTGTGCACGCATACGCCTTGTCGTCGGCCGTGACCCAAGGCGTGAGCTTGGTCGCTTCGCCGAGGAGCACCACCAACACGCCCGAGGCCATCGGGTCGAGCGTGCCCGCGTGGCCCACGGATTTCTGACCGGCTGCACGCCGCACGCGCGCGACCACGTCGTGGCTCGTCATGCCCGCGGGCTTGTCGACCACGAGGACGCCGTGCAGTTCGCTCTTCGCAGCCGCCATCGCACGGTGCCCTAGCAGCGGAGGACGGTCTTGCGATGCACACGAAACGAAAAAGGCCTCCCGCAGGGGAGGCCTCGGCGTTCGAGCCCGTGATGCTTACTCGTCGGCGTTCGTTTCCTTGATCGCCGGGCTAAAGCGGGCGTCGCCGTTGTCGGCCTTACCGAAAATCTCGAACTTGCTCGGGTTCCCGTCGCCGTCCAGGTCGCCCTGCGCGGTTGCCGTGAACGCGCCGTCGATCGTGGTCGTCGCCGCGTAGCCGTACATGTAGCCCTGGGGCGAATCGACGGAGAACCTGAGGCACTTCCAGCCCGTGCCGTTGGTGCCCGCATTCCACTCGGTGGGGTTCGACTGGTACTTCTTCGCGGCCACGCTCGCGAGCGCGGCGGGGACGTTGGCCGCAGCGGTGCCGCAGAAGGTCTTCGCCAGCGTCGAGAGCGTCCCGCCGGGCGCGAGCACACCGGGTGGCTCGTACTTGTCCTTGTCGTACTGATCGACCGCGTTGCGCGCCATGGTCCCGAGCGCGTTGCGCGCCTCGGCGGACTTCGCGTTCGCCATGTAACGGCGCACGCCTTGGATGGCGAGGGTCGAGAGGACGCCGATGATCGCCACGACGATCATGAGCTCCACGAGGCTGAAGGCGCGCTTTCGAATGCGGGAGAGATTCATGGCTTGCTCCGAGTCTCGACGAAACGACCGCGCCGCTCCGCCAAGGGGAAAGACTACATTCTTTTCGTCGGCGAGGAGCGTTTTGCGACGCGACCGCGCGCGAGAAAAAAAGGGCCCCCACGAATGGAGGCCCTCGATCCAAACCGCGAGTCGATCACTCGTCCGGGTTGGTCTCCTTGATCGCCGGGCTGAAGCGCGCGACGCCGTTGTCGGCCTTGCCGAAGATCTCGAACGTGCTCGCGGCGCTGTCGCCGTCGAGGTCGCCCTGCGCCGAGGCCGTGAACGAGCCGTCGATCGCGGTCGTGCCCTTGTAGCCGTACATGTACGCTTGCGGCGAATCGACCGAGAACTTCAGGCACTTCCAGCCGGCCGTGGTCGAGCCCGCTTCCCACTCGGTGGGGTTCGACTGGTACTTCTGGCCCTTGACGCTCGCGATGCCCGAGGGGACCGTGGCCGCTGCGTCGCCGCAGAAGGCCTTGGCGCCCGTCGCCTGCGTGCCGCCTGCCGCGAGCACGCCCGTCGTGTCGAACTTCTCCTTCTCGTACTGGTCGACCGCGTTGCGCGCCATGGTGCCGAGCGCGTTGCGGGCTTCCGCGGACTTGGCGTTCGCGAGGTAGCGGCGCACACCCTGAATGGCGAGGGTCGAGAGGACGCCGATGATCGCGACGACGATCATGAGCTCGACGAGGCTGAAGGCGCGGTTGCGTAGACGATTGAGGTTCATGAACGGGTCTCCTGATGCAATGCCCATGAGGGCCGGGACTTCAATGACGAGAGAAGATGGAATCGTGAGGAGGCGCCGCGCGCCGCTCGAGGAGCGCTAGTCGTTGTCGTCGACGAGGATGTCGTTCGTCCACGAGGAGGCGACGACGGTGGCCCAGCGGCCGTTGCCGTCGGTGTCGGCGGCCGCGCTCACGACATA
>CAIOHM010000108.1 GCA_903858055.1 uncultured delta proteobacterium | reverse complement strand
CGCGAGCGCCTCGCGCGGATCGGCCATGAAGCCGCGGAAATGCACGCGTTCGGCCACGCCTCGCGCCCGCGCGAGCTCCTCGAGGCGAGCACGTTCGGAGCCGTCGCCGACGATCTCGAGGATCGCGCCGGGCACGCTCGCCATCGCCTCGATGGCCAAGTGCACCTGCTTGCGCCCCTCGAGGCGGCAGGTGACGACGAAGGTGAACGGCTTGTCGTCGGGCGGCGGCGCGCGAAACGCGAAGCGCTCGGTGTCGATGCCGTTGAGCACGACGCTCATGCGCGGCGCGATCGACGGGACCTTCTGCGCGATGTAGTCCCGCACCCAGCCGCTCACCGCGACGACCCAGTCCGTGTGCGGGAGCCCCCAGCGGGTGAAGGGCTCGCAGTCGAGCGTGGTGTAGTGGAGCATGTGGTGCTCGGTACGAAGCACACGAACCCCTGCTTTTCGTGCGGCGCGCGTACCGATCACGTGCGAGCCGAACGTGTGCAGGTGCGCGATGTCGGCGCGCTCCTGCTCGAGCACCCGCTGCACCCACGCGACGTCCTCCTGGCCGAAGGACCGCTTCACGAAGGCCCACGCGCTCTCGGGGCAGTCTCCGCGGTCGTGCACGCGCAAGCCCGCTCCCGTGAAGAGCTCGGCCAGCTTGCGGTTCGGCGTCATGAGCGCGATCGCATGCTCGGCCCCCGACTCCTGCGGGCGCCCGGCGAGCTCCACGAGGAAGCGCTCGGCACCGCCGATGTCGCCTGCGACGATCACGTGGACCACGCGCGGCTTGTCGACTCGAGGTTCCGAATTCACGTGGGGTCTCCGTTTCTCCGGAACGCCAACCGGAGAGGCGGAGCTAGCCCTGCCCCCGAGCGATGTCAAACGAGCGGCGCGCGGCCTGTTTTCCAAGGTCTCGAGGACCCCGTATGCAGTTGCCGCCGTCGCTTTTCGGGTGGTAGCAGGGCGGCTCTCGTCGGGCTTTGCCTCGCGCACGGCTCGTATTTCGAGAACCTGATTCGGTATGGGAGCGCGTGCGCCTCGCCGAAGCCATGCCCCCGAGCTACCGGGCCCGCTCCGCCCTCCGCACTCGTGACGACCACGCCCCTCCCCTCGAAGCCCGCGACGAACGCCCCCTTCGCGGAGAGCCACGCGCTGCTCGCCCTCGCGATCGCGGCGGCGATGGCCTTCTTCTTCGCGTTCGACGCCACGCCCATCATGGACGCGCCCGGGCACGCCGCGCTCTTCGCGACGCGGCATCGCTTTGCCGCCTCGCCCTTCGAGCAGCAGCACCTCGTCTACGCGCCGATGCTCGGGCCCTATTCGCTCTTCCGAGGCCTCGGCGAGCTCTTCTACGTGCTCCTCGGAGCCGAGGGCGCCGTGCGCGTCGTTTACGCGCTGCCCGTGGCGGCCATCCCCATGGCCACGCTGTTCATGCGCCGCCGCCTCCACGGCGATCGCTCGGCCGCGTTTGGGCACCTCGCGCTCGCCCTCACGCTCGGCCTCATGCTGCTCTTCGGCCTCGCGAGCTTCTTGCTCGGCGCCGCCGTCTTCCTCGTGGTGGCCACGCTTTGGCTCGAGCTTCTCGCGTCGACCTCGCTCGGGGAGCCTACGACGACGCGCGAGGCGGTGCTGGCCGCGGCCTCATGCTTTCTCTTCCTCGCGCACGGCCACGCCTTCGTGCTCTTCCTCGTGGTCGCGCCGGCCATGGCGCTGGTCGCCGCCCCTCGCTTCGCGCGCCTCCTGCGTCTGCGCGCGTTCGCTCCCGCCGTGGCGCTCGCGGCGTACGTCGCCTGGACGACGCGCCCGGGGACGGCGCCCGCCGACGCCGTGCTGCGCACCGACGCGCCAGGGCTGCATTTCCAAGGCGTGCTCGACAAGCTGAGCCTCCTCGTGACGCCGACGTTGATGACGCGCTGGGGCGTCGACGTCGCCGTCGGGCTCGTCCTCGCGGGCGCCCTCGCGGCGGGCGTCGTGGAGACCGCACGAAGCCTGCGTGCGGGCGAGCTCGAGGAATCTGCACGGGACCACGTGCGTGCGCTCTTCGCGGCGTCCGCCGTGCTCGGGGTGCTCTTCCTCGCGCTCCCTCACGAGATTGGCTGGTTCGGCTTCGTCGACGCGCGCCTCGTGCCGCTCGTCGAGTGGCTCTTGCTCGGAGCCCTGTGCGCGCGATCGCTTGGGCT
>CAIOHM010000107.1 GCA_903858055.1 uncultured delta proteobacterium | reverse complement strand
GGTTGTTGACGCAGGCGCGGAGGGCACGCACGCCGCTCGCAAAGCGCGGAACGCTCAGCCACCCGCCGTGCGAGGCGATGACCGCGCGTGCGACGCCATCGAGGAATTTTCCTTCGCTCCGCGCTTCGTCGACGAAGCACACCACCGGCAGCGGCGTGTCGTTCACGACGCGCCACCGGCGGGCACGGAGCCCGCAGCGAAGCCGCTCGGCGAGGGAGACTTGCATGCGAAGGGACGTGGCGTAGCCCTCCCAGCCCGCCGCGGCGAGGGGCAAGAGCACACGCAGACCGAGGAAGCGCCGTGACCAGGGCAGGGCGCGCGCGTACGGGTCGCTCGAGGCGTCGCGCGGCATGTACCCCGAACGGTCGGCGAAGACGCGCTCGAGGACGCCTGCGCGGCGCACGAGCAGCATGCCGGTCCCCATCGGGGCGGACATCGCCTTGTGCGGATCGAACGTGATCGAATCGGCCCGCGCGGCTCCTTCGAGGACCGGGCGGAGCTCGGGCACGAGCGCCGCGAGGCCGCCCCACGCGGCGTCGAGATGGAGCCAACACCCGGAGCGTTCGGCGATCGTCGCGATCTCTGCGATGGGGTCGATGGACCCGCTGCTGGTCGTGCCCGCGGTGGCCACGACGAAGAACGGGAGGTGGCCCGCGGCGCGGTCGGCGGCGATCGCCGCACGGAGCGCGGGGGTCTTCATGCGGCACTGGGCGTCGGCGGGGATCGCGCGCACGGACTCCGCTCCGAGACCGGCGACGCGGGCCGCGCGGGCGATTGTCGCGTGCCCCTCGCTCGAGACGTAGAGCCGCGGCTCCCCGGGGATCGCCCGCACGCCACGCGCGGCAACTTCGGGGAACGCCGCGTGGAGCGCCGCCAGCAGCGCCGTGAGGTTCGCCTCGCCGCCGCCCGTCGTGAAGGTGCCGCGCGTCTCTTCACGCGCCCAGCCGAAGCGGACGCCAAGCTCGCGCACGAGCTCTTCTTCGGCCGCGACGGGCCACGGAGCGTGCCCTCGCGTGGCGAGCTGCGGGTTGAGTCCGCTCACGAGGGCGTCGGCGACGACGGCCAGCGCTGCGGGCGCCGGGTTGAAGAGGCCGAAGTAGCGCGGGTGATCGATGGGGACGACGCCGCCTTCGAGCGCGCGAAATACCTCCTCGACGAGCTCGCGCGGCTCGCGCGGTTCGCCGATCTCGAGCAAGGCGGCGGTGCTCGCGGGCACGAGCGGCGCCTCGTGAAGCCCGCTCAGATGCCCTTCGAGGAGCTCTCCGACGCGGCGCCAGAGCGCCTCGCGCGTGTCGCCGTCGAGATCGAGCATGCGGTGGACCGTAGCGCGCGGTCCTGCGCTTGCGTACCCGTCATCGCGGCCGCGATCGCATCGCACGACGGCGCGGAGGTCCGCCTCATGGGCGCGGGTGCGCCTCGAACCAGCTCCAGATGCTGCGGCCGATGTCGGTGGAGAGATTTCCTGGGAAATGCCTGCCCCCCGCCATCGTCAGGAGCTCGGTGGTCACGCCGGCGTTGCAGCCCGCGTAGCGCAGGACGGTGGTCTCGGCGCCGGGGGCGTCGAGGTCGAGATCGAGCGGAGGCACGCTCGTGTCCGGCATGTCGCCACAGCCGTTGAGCTTCGCGAACGCGGCCACGGCGGCGGGCGCTGGGAGGTAATTCAAGGTGGGCCCGAGGAGCGAGAGCGCGCCGCCGGCGTACTTCACCGTCCCGTCGTCGGAGCCGTGCACGTGGCGGATCGCGAGGGGCTGCGTCGGCGCGCACGTGATGTGCTCGGCGAAGAAGGCGGGGGCGAGCATGAAGGCCGCCGCGAAGGGCTGGTTGGGCTCGCACGCGAGGCGGTACTCCATGGCGCCGCCATTGGAGTGGCCCGCGACGAACACGCGCTTCCGGTCGACGTTCCACACCTTCGCGACCTCTTCGACGAGGCCCGTGACGTACGCGACGTCGTCGACGACCTTGCCGCCGCTCGTGCAACAGCCGTCGGCGGCGGCCCAAAAGCGCGTGCCCGAGGCGTTGCGCATGCCGTCTGGCGCGAGGAGCAAGAAGTTCTTCTCGTCGACGAGCTTGTCGAGGCGGAAGTAGATCGACTGCAAGTAGCCCGTCGCGCCCATCGCGTGCAGCACGACCACGAGGGGCCGCGCGACCCGCGGATCCGCGCCCGCCGGCGCACGCACCTTCACGGGACGATCGCCGCCGAACTCGAGGTCTTCGAGCGCGGGGCCCGCATCGATCGTCTCTTCCGTGGCCGGACGCGCCGGCTCGGAAGCAGGGGAACACCCAAGGAGGAGCAGCGCGAGCCATCCGTGTCGCATCGAGCGCGAGCGTATCCGAACCGGACGCGCGCTCCGGCGGATTGTTCCGCGGCGCGCCGAAATCCTTCGGCGGGGCCTGCGCGAGAGCCCCGAGCGGTCGCACGTGAGCTTGGCCACCCGGTACCTGCCGAGGCGAGCGGCGCACGCGGCCCCGCTGCGCCCGACGCGCCTCACGCGCGCGGGGCGCGCTCGCCGTCGACGAGGCCCGCGCGAACGTGCACGGGCCACACGACCGCGCGCCGGGTCTCGGGCTCGCCCCACCCCTGGCCAATCTCCGCGGCGAAGGCGTGAAGGAGGTCCTCGCGACCTGCCTCGCGCGCGCGACGTGCGGCGGACCACGTGCCGAGGTAGGCGAGGAACGCAGGTAAATCCCAGTCGACGCGGATCGTGCGCGGCGTGACCGCGAGCGCGGCGAACGGGAACGGGAGGTCGACGTAGCCACGGTCCACGAGCCGCCGCTCCGGTGGCCAGTAAGGTCCGATCTCCTCCGCGTAGAAGCGCTGGAAGCGCGCGTCGAGGTCCTCGGGCAGGCGCGGCACGCCGTAGGTCACGAGCGCGATCACGCCTCCCGGGGTCGAGACGCGACGCACCTCGGCGTAGAATGCACGCAGATCGAACCAGTGCGCCGCCTGCGCGGCGGTGACGAGGTCGACGCTGCGATCGGCGAGAGGAAGCGTGGTGGCCGACGCGGACGCGTAGGAGACGCGGGCGTGCGCGGTGGCGCTCGCGATTTGGTCCTCGCTCGGGTCGAGGCCGACGACGCGGTCGAAGTGGTCGGCGAGGAGCGTGGTCAGCTGGCCGGTGCCGCAGCCCACGTCGACGGCGAGGCCACGCGCTGGAGCGAGCGCAGCGAGATCGCTCGCGAGCGCGGGAGGGTATTGCGGCCGGAACCGCGCGTACGCGTCACCGCCGCGTTCGAACCAATTTCGCGGAGGGTTGCTCGCGTTCATGTCTCGCTGCGGCATGGTTCACTCGTTGTAGACTGCAATGAGCTAGAAGGCGCGGTTCAGCCAGTCTTCGAGCGTGGTGCGGCGCTCGTCGCTGAGCGGCGCCGCCGAGGGTGGGGGCATGCGCCGTTCCGTGACGACCGCCTGCTTGATGAGGTTCCGGTTCCCGGTCCAGTCGGTGTAGCTCGCGAGCAGCGGCCGACCGGGGAAGCTCTTGCCGTGGCACCCGAAGCACGCCTCGCGCGCGATCGGGAGGACGTCGCGGATCCACGCTTCTTCATCGGGCGTCTTCGGCCCGGCGTCGCCCGCGCCGGCGTCCGAGACCATGCCTGCACCGGCGTCGGAGCCCGGGTTGCCGGGGATCAGGAAGGCACGACGCCCGCTCATGGTGACGCCGATGCTGATCGACGCGCACGTCTTCGTGACGGGATCGTAGTCGAGGTCGCCGAGTCCCCGGATGAAGTTGGCGCCCGCCTCGCGCTCCTCGCGGGTCAGATCGAACTCGTCGATGATCGCTTCGAGCTCGCGGATCTTCACGCCGCCGCCGATGGCACCCGTCATGCGGCCGGGCTCGTTTGGGTCGAGCTTCGTGCGAAAGCGCGCCTTCGAGAGGTGAAGGTTGAACTTCTCGGCGAAGACCACCACGAGGAGGTCGAGCTCGAAGGGGCCCACCTCGAGGAAGCCGTCCTTGATCGCGCCGACCGCACGCGAGGTTGGCCCGCTCGTGTCGTGCTCGAACGTTTGGCTCGGGTCGAGCTCGTCGTCGGTGCCGAGGGTCGGCGTGCCGAGGGCGGCCTTGAAGGCGACCTCCACGCACGGATCGTTTTGAAGGTCGTCGACGCCATCGAGTGTGACCGTCGTGAGCAGCTGCCCGTTCTCAATCGCGCCCTTGATGATGAGGTTCAGGTCTGCGGCCGTGACCGTGTCGAGGAGCGGCATGAGGCGCGCGAGCTGATTGTCGATGCCTCCCTTGCCGTCCGAGTCCTCGAAGTCCATTTGCGAACACGACAGCGACTCTTGCGCCTCGGTCTGGAACCCGTCGCTCGTGAAGCCGTCGATGTCGAAGCCGGCGGTGACGCCCTCTTTCTGGCGCGCGAAGGCGAGCCTCGAGACGATGGTCGTGTGGCTCTTGCCGCCCACGCATCGGTCACCGACGCGCTGTGAGCCTTCGGTCGGTGAGCTGCAGCCGAGAGCGAGCGTTGCCGCCGTGGCGACCACGAGGGCGGGAACGAGGAAATTCGCGACGCGTGCCATCATTCTACCCGATCTTGCGCGGGGCGATCCGCGGACCGCCCGGAGCGCTTTGGCCTTGGAGCCTTAGCTTCGCCCGCTCCGCAAAGCTACCGCGTCCACCGTCGCGTCGACGGGGTCGTCGGCTTCCTCCGCCGGGTCATCCCCCGACGATGTGGCGCGAGTACGTGTTCTGCAGCTCGTCTTGCAAGACCGTGGCCTCGCCGGGCGTGGTGACCACCAGCGGAGCCGAGAGCGTGCGCACGCGGTACTGCCACCCGGTTGGGAGCGTGAGGCGCGCGCCGAGCCCGGGCAGGTCGCCCTCGGAGAGGTTGGCGTCGACGATTTGCGCGTAGGACTGCATCACGTACACGGAGCCGTTGGGCGCGACGAGCTCGTAGATCTCCGAGCCCGCGCGGAACTCGAACTCCGCGTTGCGCCGGACGGTGCGCTCGACGTACGGCTTGGACGACACCGTTCCCGGTGCGAGCGTCAGCGAGGCCAGCTGTTGCATCTCGAGCGTGCCGAAGAGGCGCGGCGCTCCCGCGGGGCGCTCCCCCGAGAACCGATCGAGGACCCAGTGGCGGGGGCCGTTCTTCACCGCGGCGCTCGCTCCAAACTCCGTGCGGATGGCCGCCGTATCGACCGACGCCCAGGCCGCGGCGGGGCAGTCGTTCAGGCCTTGCGTGCCCCACACCTGGGCGTCGATCGAACCGCCTTGCGAGAAGGCGACGAGCACTTCGCAGTAGCGCTGGCCGCGCGCGCTCGCGGCGGCCGCGGCGTCGGTCGCGGTCGTGCTTGGGGGGCCGCTCCCCTCGCCGGTGCTGCCGCAGCCGGCGGCGAGCGACGTGAGCGCGAGGAGCAGGGATCCGACGGGGAGGCAACGGATGGAGCCGCAGAGGGTCATGGAGTTTCTTCCTTCGATGGGCCCTGACGCGAGCGCCCGATGCCTGGATGGTCCAACGCGGACGCAGGTATGTCAATCGACATATTGTGAACGTCACGGGCCTTTCGGCTCGGAGTATGTCGAAGACGACGAGCACGATCGGAGGCGATGAGCCTTTTTCATTCCCTTGCTAGGCTCCGCGCGCCGATGACCTCCGCCACCCCACGCCGTCGCCGCGCCGGTCGCCCCTCCGCGGCCGCGGGGCCCGTCGTGAGCCGAGCCGTGTTGCTCGAGATCGCAGCGCGACAGATCGGGGTGCACGGCTTTGCGCGCACGACGTTCCGAGGGATCGCCGCGGAGGCGGGCGTCTCGTACGGCAGCGTGCAGCATCACTTCCCCACGAAGAAGCAGCTCTGGAGCGCGCTCGTCGAGGAGGTGCTGCTGCCGGCGCATCGCGCGTCACGCCCGGTCTCGACCGAGCACGACATCCGCCGCGTGCTCACGGAGAAGGTCCGAGCGCGCGTCGAGGCGGCGGTGCTGCGGCCGGGGCTCTCGGCGGCGATCTTGACCGACACGTCGGAGGGCGCCGAGGGTCGCCTGCGCGAGCTCGCGTCCGTGCTGCGGCCGGACCGCGAGGCCGAGCGCGAGATGCTCCGCATGGCGATCGCCGCGGGCATGGTGCGCGGGGTGGACGAGCTCGCCGTGATGGCGATCATGGGCGTCGCGCTGACGACCCTCTCGTCCGCGAAGCCCGCGATGGCCGCGCTGCTCGACCTCGACATGGACGACGCGGCAACGCGCGAGCGCCTCGCCGAAGGCATCGCCGACATCCTGCTTTTGGGGCTCTTGCCGCGCTGACGGGCTGGCGGGCCCAGGCGGTCAGGCCGCCCTCGACGCGGGCCGCGACCGGCTCCCGAGCGAGCGTCGGTGCTCGCTTCGTCGTCGCTTGCTTCGACGTTCCGCCGCTCAGGTTGTCCCTTGCATCAACTCGACGAGCTGGTCGAGCGCGGCGCCCCAGCCCGCCTCGAAGCCCATCGCGGCGTGGGCGTCGCGCCCCGCGGCGTCGACGTGACGCACGGTCGCTTGGTAGCGCGTGCCGCCGCTCGGGAGGCGCTCGAAGCGGAGCTCGCAGACGAAGCCAAACCCGGGGGGCTGGATGGCGATCGGCTTGAAGCCGGGACCGAGAACATTGGTCCACACGAGCCGATGCGGAGCCTCGACCGCGAGGTAGCAGCCGGCCTCGTTCGGCATGTCCACGCCTTCGGGCGACTGCATGGTGGTGCCGAAGGCGCCGCCGGGGCGCAGGTCGATCACGCAGTCCACCACGCGCCACGGCCGCGGACAGAACCAGGGCATGAGGCGCTCGGGCACGGTCCAGCCCTCGAAGCACTGCTCGGGCGTGATCGGCACCTCGCGCACGAGGCGGAGAGAGAAGTCGGTCTCGATCATCGGATTCGTCCTCGGTTCGCGCAGGGGGCCTTCGCAGGCATAGACCATGGACGGCCGCGGCGTCGAGGCGCGGCGTCGTCTTCACCCTGCGACGTCGGCTGTTCCGCCGGACTTCGACGACGCGGCTCCGCGCGATTCCGTGCACACCTCACCCATCGATGCCGAGGCGCGCGAGCTGCCGACGGGACGCACGATCGTGCGGTGCGTGCGCCAAGCACGCGCGGAACTCCTGGATCGCGGCCACGTTGTCTCCGTGCTCGTGTGCAACCACCGCGGCCTCGAAGCGCTCGCGCATCGCGACCAACGGCGCGCGCAGGTCGGCCGGAACCGCGTCGAGGACCTCGTAGACGTCGACCTGCTCGGAACGCCCCTCGACCTTCACGAGGCCGAGCCGCCGCAGCGTGAGAGCTTCGGGGTGCGCCAGCTGGTCGCGGAGCGTGCCCGAGAGGAGCACGTCCGCGCCGAGCTCCTTCGTCAGGTTCTCGACGCGGGAGGCGGTGTTCACGGCGTCCGAAATGATCGAGGAGTCCCAGCGACCGCTCTCGCCGACGATGCC
>CAIOHM010000106.1 GCA_903858055.1 uncultured delta proteobacterium | reverse complement strand
CGCCCTCGTCGACCGTGACGAGCTCGCTCACCTTTTGTTTGAGGAAGGTGAACTCTTTCGGCGTGACGATGTCGTCCGCGCCGATGGCCTCGGCGAAGTCGCGCACGGCCGCGAGCTTCAAGATGAGGGTCGCGTCGGCCGGCTTGCCCGCTTGCGTCTTCGCCTCGTCACCCATGCCGCGCGGAGTATCGACGACGCGCTCCGGCGGCGCAACGGCCATCGGCGCCCAAGAGCCTCTTGCGCTCCGCCGACAACCGCGCGACGAATCGCGTTCATGGAAGGCCCGCTCTCGCCCGCGCTCGTCGCCACCCTCGTCACGTGCCTCGGCGTCGGCGCCATGTTCGCGGCCGATCACACGGGAAAGCGACTCTTCGAGTTCTTCGGCAAACCCGCGGCAGCCTTGGCTTTTTTGACGCTCGGCTTCACCACGGCCGCTGGCCACGAGAGCCCGATCACGCACGCGTTCCTCGCGGCGCTCGCGCTCTCGCTCGTGGGCGACGTGTGCCTCATGCTCAAGACCGACGCCTCGTTCCTCGCGG
The DNA here is from genome assembly GCA_903858055.1 of uncultured delta proteobacterium. Taxonomy (GTDB): domain Bacteria; phylum Myxococcota_A; class Polyangia; order Polyangiales; family Polyangiaceae; genus CAIQDA01. The sequence continues at coordinate 3,948 of CAIOHM010000106.1, read as the reverse complement.
GCCTCGGCGCGTTCCTGCTCGGGCACGTGGGCTTCGCGGTGGCCTTCGCGCTTCGCGGCGTCGATCCCCTCTGGTGCGGAGCGATGCTCGTGCCAACCGTGCCCTTCGCGTTCGTCGTGTGGCGCTGGCTCGCGCCTCACGTGCCCGCGCCGATGAAGCTCCCGGTCCTCGCGTACATGACCGTCATCAGCAGCATGGTCGTGCTCGCGGTCGGCACGCACGGGACGAGGCCCGCGCCTTTCCTCGTGCTCGCGGCGTTCAGCTTCTTCGTCTCGGACCTCGCCGTCGCCCGCGAGAAGTTCGTGAACCCGACGCACACGAACCGCTACTGGGGCCTCCCGCTGTACTTCGGCGCGCAGCTCGTCTTCGCCGCGCACCTGCTCGACTAGCTGCGCGCGGAACTGCTCACCGAGCGACCTCGAAACCCTCGGCCACGGCACGATCGAGGTGGCGGATCGGGAGCAAGCCCTGGTCCAGGACAAAGTCATTGAACGCTTTTCGGTCGAAGCGAGGACCGAGCGAGACCTCCGCTCGTGCGCGTATTTCCATGAGGCGACTGAAGCCATAGAAGTACGCGGTCGCCTGCCCTGGGCTCGCGAAGGTGTACCGATCCAGCTCTTGCGTTGCGGCCGCCGCGGAGAGTCCGACGTCGTCCTCGAGGATGCGGCGCGCACGTTCGGCATTCATGCGCCCCAAGTTGAGCATCGGATCGAGAAACGCGCGCGCACAGCGAAGCAGCCGAAGCCGGAGCGCGAAGAGCTGAGCCTCGGGCCCAAGATACGGCAGGACCTCGGCCTCCGCGTAGAGCGCCCAGCCCTCGATGGTGACCGAATCGAACGCGAAGCGCGTCCGAGCGAAATTGAGGGGCCGTTCGACGAGTCGCGAGATTTGGAGGTCGTGCCCCGGCCTTCCCTCGTGCGCAGCGAGAGCCCAGGCAGCCGCGGCCGCCCCGGGCGGGGTCACCGAGCCCGAGTCGCTCGACGCGCCGATCGGCAGTACGAACGTACCTCGCTCGCCCTTGTTGCCGATGAGCGGCGGAGGAACGTAACGAGCCACCGGACTCGCCGCGGTCTCCGCTTCCGTCGCGGTGCGCATCGTCATCCCGAACGTCGGGAGCGTGGCGATGCCCTTGGCGCGGATCAACTCGTCGAGTCGTTGAAGAACCTCGCGGTAGTGCGACTCGACGTTCTCTGCGGGTAGCGCCTCGAGCGCCTCAAGCGCTCTCAGAACCGCGATGGGTTCCGCGGACGGAAGCCTCCGATCACGCGCGACCGAAGCGGCTACCATCGTCATCGACTCGCGCGTGAGAGCGAAGGCCGTACGGGCGCGGCGGACGAGCTCGTCGACGTCGACGTCGACCCCGTTTCGCGCGAGATGCAGCGCGTAGAGCTCCCCGGGAATGACCTCGGTGGTGCGGGCGCGCGGAAGCACGACACGCTTCGCCCAGTGTGCATAGTCCCGGGCGTCGCGCTCGAAGCGTGCGAGCTCGGACTCGAGGTTCTCACCGGGGAGTTCCTTCGCGACGAGCTGGCGCAGACCGTTGGCGTATGCCTCGACGGCGTCGACGCACGCTTGAACCTCACGCCGGTGCGGGGCGAGCCGCTTGGGGTCGGCGATTCGTTTCTCCGTTCGCGCGCGCGCGAGCTCGAAGATCGATCGAATCTTCGCGCCATCGCCAAGGTACGCGCGCAGTCGCGCGGCTGCTGCCACCCGCCGCGCCGCGGACGCCCCGCTCCGCAGGAGGCTCGCCACGCCGAGGAACACCGTGCGCGGCGCGTCGTTCCACGGGACCGTAGCCGCGGCCTCGAAGCGAGCCGTCCTCGCCGTGGTCGCCGCGAACTCCGTGAGGAGCTGGAGGTCTCGTCGCGCCGCGTCGTCCTTCTCGACGCGAACGCGCGCGCGCAGACCGAGCACGAACGCGTCCAGGGCCCGCGCGAGGCGCTCCTCCCGCGCCGGCGCCAGGTCGACCACGCGCTCGTCAAAGCCAGCCACGCCAAAATCGGACTCCTCCTCGGGGTCGAAGAGACCGAGCGTCGCGCTCAGCGCCCGAGCCGCGGCGCTGCTCGCCGGGTCTTGCGACGGCTTCTCCGCTGCGAGGGTGTTCAACGGCACCACGGCGACGGCAACCATCGCGGCGGCAACGTACCCGCGGAGCGACCGACGTGCGGACCACCAGCCTCGTTGCATCGAACCTCCTTCTTCGTAACGTTCCGCGTGAGCGCGCAGGAGCGAGCGTGCCTGCCTCACCTGCGCCGCGATCGTTCGGCGTCAAACGGAGAGGCAGAGACCACAGGGTACCAAACGAATGCTCTCCGAACCGCGCCACCTTCGCGGGCGGCGCGGTTCGAGAGTTCGCGCGTTACGGCAGGCGCGCGCAGCGACCGCCGACGTCGTTCGCGCGGCCCGCGGGCTGGTAGCCGTTGCGGAAGGACGAGAGCGAATTGCCGCCGCTGAACGCTCCGCCACGCACGCCACGGTAGGCGCTCGAGACGCTGTCGGTGCAGTCGAGGCACGAGAGCGCGCCCGAGGCGTAGGGGCTGTTGTAGTAGTCCGCGTTCCACTCCCAGACGCTGCCCGAGAGGTCGCTGTGGAACCACCGCCCGTTGCCTGCGGAGATGCTGCCCACGGCCGGGATGTTCGTCACCCCGCTGCAGGTCCCCGACCCGTTGTAATAGCAGCCGTAGGCGTTCAGGTTCGCGTTCGCGCCCGGCGCCGTGTTGCCCCACGGGTAGTAGCGTTGCTCGGTGCCACCGGTCGCCGCGTACTCCCACTCCGCGTCGCTCGGCAGGAAGCCGCCGTCCCAATTGCAGAAGGCCTCGAGGTCGTACCACGAGAGGCAGTTGATCGGCCGCTTGTCGTTGGCGCCGGGGGAGCTCGTCCAGGTGTAGTAGCTGCCGCTCGGCGAGGCGCTCGTGCACGAGAGGCTCGTCGTCCAGTTGGCGAGCGATGCCGCGCCGGCGCCCGTCGGTGCCGTGGCCGCGACGCCGGGCGCGCCGACGTAGCTCGCCCACGTGGCGTCCCAGCCGCTCTCGTAGGCGCCCGTGCTCTTTGAGAGGCCGTAGCCGCCGTTGAGGTGCGTGTGCTTGCCGCTCCCGGCGGTCGGGCGCCAGCCGAGGACCCACGCGGTCGCGAACTGGCGGAAGCGCGCGACCGTGACCTCGTACTTGTCGAGGCGAAAGTCGGCCACGCGCGCAGGGTAGTTCAAGTTGCTCTCGCGGTTGAACGTGCCGCCGGTGACGATGAGGCTCGTCGCGCAGCTCTCGTTCGAGTTCGGCCCGCAATCGTTAAGGCCGGTTCCGGTGATCGCGCTCGAGGCCGTCGCGGTGGCGTTCGCGAGGCATGTGTTCGCGGCCCCGCACGTGTTGCCCGCGGTGCACGTGCCGCAGGTCACCGTGCGCGAGACGCCGCAGTTGTCGACCGCCGTGAGCGAGCCGCAGGTCGCCGCGAGACGCGTGCAGAGTGCAGCATCCGTCTCCTTCGTGCACGTCGAGCCCGCTTCCGTCGGACGGGCGCAGCGGCCGCCGCTGATGTTCCCGCGATCCGCCGGATAGGCATCGCGACGGCTCGCGTTTGCTAGCACCGAGGCATCGCGATTGAACGATCCACCGCGAATCGTGCGCGATGCGGAAGCGGTGCCATTTGTGCAGTTGGCGCACGTCGACGCGTATGGCGCTAGCCAATCAAAGCTCCACTCCCAAATGTTGCCCGCGAGATCGCCATGTCCCCACTTGCCGTTGCCTGCCGCCACGGAACCAACAGTGGCGATATTCCCGATGCCGGAGCAAGAACCCGAACCGTTGAGGTAACAGCCGTAGATCGCAAGGGACGTGTTCGAGCTGGGGGCGGCGCTTCCCCACGGGTACGCCCGCTGCTCCGCGCCGCCGGTTGAAGCGTACTCCCACTCCGCCTCGCTTGGAAGGAAGCCGCCGTCCCAAACGCAGAACGCTT
>CAIOHM010000105.1 GCA_903858055.1 uncultured delta proteobacterium | reverse complement strand
CGCGCGCGAACCTCGGTGTGCCGAAGCTCCAGGAGGACGCCGCGCTTCAGCGTTTCGCGGAACGAACGCTCGCGGCCGCCGTGGAGCGAGGCCTCCTCGCGCACCGGACGCCGGAAGGCCTCGTGGCCGAAAGGTTGAAGGCTGCACATATCTCGACGCGTCGCGCCGGCGAGCTCCTCGCGCGCCTTGCGGCCGGGGAGCCTCCTGCCGAGCGGTTCCTCGCGAGCCCGGCGCACCGTGTGATCATGGGCGACCCAAAGCTCCGCTCCGTGGGTGTCGCCGAAGGGAAGGGGCCCGACGGGCTCCGCTGGGTCGTCGTCGTGTTGACCAGCCCTTGACCCGCACGCGAGACTTCGGTTCGCTCCCCTTCATGGCCTCCCTCACGCGTGACCTCCTCCTCCGCACGCGAAAGCGCGCGGGGGGCATTGCCCTCGATGTCTTCTTTCGAGGGATCTCGCAAGCCGGGCGAGCGGCGTCGCGCGTGCGTCCGGAGGAGTGGGGCATTCGCGTCCACGGGAACCTGCCGTACTTGGGCACCGGTCGCGAAGCGCACCGCCTCGACGTCTGGAGCGCGCACGAGCCCGGGGCCAACGCGCCCGTGCTCTTCTACGTGCACGGCGGCGGCTTTCGCATCCTCTCGAAGGACACGCACTGGAACTTCGCGCTCTCGTTCGCGCGCCTCGGCTACGTGGTCGTCACAATCAACTACACGCTCTCGGGCGAGCGGCCGTTTCCGGCGGCGGTCGAAGACGTCGTTGCCGCGTGGTCGTGGGCTCTCGACAACGTCGCGCGCTTCGGCGGAGACCCGAGCTGCATCGTTGCCGCGGGCGAGTCCGCGGGCGGCAACTTGGTCACGGCCCTCACGCTGATGGCGACCATGGAGCGCCCCGAGCCCTACGCAAAAGAGGTCTTCACTCGCGGCGTCGTGCCCGTGGCGACGATGCCGGCGTGCCCGATCCTCCAAGTCTCGGACCCGGGCCGCTTCGACGCACTCGCGCCGGAGACCACGGCGTTCGCGCGCGATCGCATTTGGGAGGTCTGCCGATCGTACCTGAACGACCCCGAGGCGCGCCCGCGGCAGGACGCCGCGATGGCCGACCCCATCTGCATTCTGGAGAGCGCAGCCCCGACGGTGAGACCGATGCCGCCCTTCTTCTCGCTCTGCGGCACGCGGGACGTATGTGTGCATGATGCACGTAGGCTCGCGAAGGCCCTCGAGGCGCGCGGCGTCCCATGCGAGCACCCCGAGTACACGGGAGAACTCCACGCCTTCCACGCGTTGCCGCTCTTGCGAAACGCGCGCATCGCCTGGCGCGAGCAGCAGGCGTTCCTGAGCGGAGCGCTCGGCACCCGCATGCCGAAGCCGCTTCGACGCGTCACCAAAAGAACTGGTAGGCGCCGAGGCTGAGCGAGGGACCGATCCCGTCGGTGAGGGGCATCGCCACGTCGACGCGGATCCCCGCCGCTGCGAACGTGGGCACCAAGAAACGCACGCCGCCACCGAAAGAAGCCAAGCGGTTGCGGCCGTCTTCCGTGTTCCCGAGGAGCACGCCGTCCGCGAAGACCGCAGGCATGAGCACGAGGTACTTCCAGTCGAAGGCCGCCCAGCGCAGCTCCGCGTTGAGCGACGCGTAGCGCGTGCCGTGTCCGAAGCCGTCCGGGTAGCCGCGTACGGTCTCGAGGCCGCCGACGTAGGGCTGGAAATTGTCGCTCGATGCGCCGGTCATCGAGAACACCGAGCGCAGGGCGAGGTTCAGGTTCCACGGCCACTTGCGGAAAAAGCGCGCGTCGGTCGTGACCGCGGCGAAGAGCCCGCTCGGTCCCTTGGTCCACGTCGCCGAGGGCGTGATGTCGATCGACTGGCCGTTGAAGATCGCGCGCGTGCGGTCGACGCGCCCGAAGCGCAGCGGCATGGCCGCCGTGACGTAGGGGTCGGACGGCTGCTCCTCCTGGGTGCCGTTGAGGGCCGTCGTGTACTGATCGAACCCGGCCTCGAGGCGCACGGCGACGCGGAGCCGATCTTCGTCGAAGAGCTTGCCGAGCTCGGTGCGCGCCGAGGAGCGAAGCAGCGTGAAGGTCGGGCGCGGGCGCGCCAGGCGCGTGAGCCACACGGCCCAGTCCATGCGTTCGTCGAAGACCCGTGGGTTTCGGAAGAAGAGCTCTCCGCCCACGCGATCATTGAACTGCTCGTAGTGAGCGCTCACCTCGCGATACGAGCCGAAGAGGTTCCCCTCCGTGATGCCCGCGCGCACCCAGACCGTGTCGCGTGTGCTCACCGCGGTGACGCTTGGGTAGAGCGTGAAGTTCTCGTCGAGCTCGAGCTCGGCGTCGAAGACGCCCGGACTCACCGGCACACGCCGGACCTCGATCTTGCTGAAGAGGACCGTGTTCCAGAGGCGCGTGAGGCCGAGATCCCATTGGGCTTCGGTGACCTCCTCGCCCTCGCGCCAGCCGAGCTCGCGCGTGACGACGTGGCGCTTCGTGCTCTCGAGACCTCGAATGCGCAACGTGCGGAGCTTGGCGGGCAAGGGCGCCTCGCCGGGGCTGTGAAGCTCCTCGTGGACGATCGCTTCGACGCGGGGGCTGCCCTCCGGGGCAGGGCCGAAGGGAGGCTCGCTGGCGTCGGCCTCGGCTTCGAGCGCGCCGAGCAGGAGAAGGGCTGACGCGAGGCTCACGGCAAGACGCGGTCTTTCGGGAGCGCGAGCGTGGGCTTGCCCGCGAGGAGTCCTTCGGCAAAGCCGTGCTCCATGAGATCGAGGGCGCGGTGGCTGCGCATGGTTGTAAAGTGCACGCGTGCTGCCTCGTCGTCGTGCTGGGCCCACGCGTGGAGGCCCACGTAGAAGTCCGCCTCGGCGCGCTCGGCGCCGAAGCGTGCGAGCTTACGGAGCCGCTGCGGGTCGTGGCCCGCGAGGGAAGCTTGGAGCACCTTCACCCACGTGCTCCGCGGCTGCGCGCGCCGGAGCTGCGCGCTAAACTCGTCGTTCGCGCCCGCGTGGCGCTGGAGCAGAGACTCCGCCCAGGCACCGAAGTAAACGAGGTCGTCGGCGTCGAGTTCGCTCGCACGTTCGAGCCATCGCCCGAGGGCCTGCGGGTCGTCGGAGACGAGGGCCGCGCCGATCGCTTGACCCACGACGAACGAGACGTCGGCGTTCGCTTTGCGCGTGGAGGCGAAGGCGCGATCGAGCGCGCGCAAAGCCGGTTCGAGGCCTCCCTCGAAGCGGAGCAGCACGCGGGCGAGGAGGCGATCGCTCTTGCCGCTCTCGCGGTCGTTCCAGAGAGCGCGCGCGCCGAGCACCGCGTCGAGCGCGGCGCGGCAACGAGCGTCGCCCTCGGCGAGCTGCGCGAACGCGGCAATCTCACACGTGTAGACTGCACGTTCCGGTGCCGAAGCGCCGTCGCCGCCCCCGAGCGCGTCGATGCGGGCCAGCGCGTCCTGCGGCTTGCCGCCGGCGGCCTCGAGGCGAGCAAGAGGCACCGCGACCTCGTGGGGCACGGGAACGAGCGCGCGAAAATGCGCCTCGGCACTGGCCCCGTCGCCGTCGCGGAGCGCCGCTTCGCCCGCCATGGCGCGCGCCCGCCAGACCTCGATGCCGTTCGTCGGCACGCCTTGCTTGCTCACGGCTTCGAGGACCGATTGACCTGCTGCGAGCACGCGCTCGACGTCGCGTCGATCGGCGCGCGCGGCGGCTTCGCCCTCGGCTCCCAATACGATCAGGAGGGCCTCGCGGAGCCAATCGTGCTCGCGCGTCTGCGTCGCCACCGGGTCGAGCATGGGAACGCCGATCGCGCCGAGGCCGAGCGCCGCAAAGATGCGCGCCGCCAAGAGCGTGGTCTCGGGGGCCGTGGGCTGGAGCACCTGCGCTTCGCGAGCAAGTCGTGCGGAGGCGAGCTCGACCACGCGCTCGAGACCCGCGTCGCGGTGGCGGCTGTCGCGCTCGACCACGATGCGGAGGGTCAGCGCGAGCGCTGCGTACTCCGTGGCCGTGGGCGTGGCATCGAGGCGGTTGAGCGCCTCGAGGATGGCGGGGTGCACGAAAGCTCCGACGGAAGGCTCGGCGACGAGCTTCTTCGCGCCCTGCAAGTCGCCCTGCAAGAGCCTCCCTGCCACGAGGCCGAGCGGCGCGAGCGTGAACGCCTTCAGAGCCTCGCGGGCCTCGTCGTTCGCGAGCCCCTCTGCCGAGGCCGACGCTTGCTGGTTGCGAAGCGCGAGGGCGGACGCGAGGTGATCGCGGAGCGCGCCTTCGAGAGCCGTTACGGCGACCACGGTCGGACAGAGCCCCACGCGATCGATGGCCACGCGCGCACGACGACCCGCGCGGACGAGGCCGCGATCGGAGCTGCCGTCGACCCAGGCGACCACCGCGGCGCGCTCGCGCTCGACGGACTCGCTTGGCATCGTCAAATCGAGGAGGGCGAGCGTACCTGCCTCGTCGCCGTCTTTGCGATGGAGCGCGCGGAGGAGAGTCCACTCGCCGTCGTTCCCGGCGTTGCGCGGCTCGGCCGCACCTTCGAGATACGAAAACGTGCAGAGTCCACGGATGACCGTGTCGGCGCCTTTGCTGTCGGCGCGGCGCACGATGACCGCGACCCGTTCGAAGGCGTCGCTCTGGAACGCTGCAAAAGCGGCGGCACGCGCTTCGCTCGGAGCGTGACGATCGAGCAGCGTGCTCGCGGCGATCGCGGGCCACGAGGTCGCGGAAGCGGTCGTTGCGGCCGCGCGGGGGGCGGAGTCTGCAGCGGCCGGAGCCTCGACGTTTGACGGCGCACTGGCGGAGGGGGCTTCGGCAGGCTTCGCGCTTTGCGGAGGCGCACAAGCTTGCAGGCCGGCGGTCGCAACGAGAGCGAGAGGCACGAAGCGGCGACGAAGGCGCATGGCGCGAGCCTACACCCCGGCGCGCACGAGCGGGGGGCGCGCGCGCGTTACTTGCGCAGGAGCCCTTCGAAGGCGCGGTTCGCGAACCCGCCGCCCGAAGAGGTTGGGCTGCTCGAGCCCTCACGCCGAGGGGCGCCGCCGCGAGCCGAAGGTGCCCCGCTCGCCCCAGGGCCGCGCGCCGGGCCGGAAGTTGCCGCGGTTCCGCCCCTTGCCTGCGTGGCTCCGCCGTCGCGGCGCATGGTGAGGCCGATGCGCTTGCGTTGGAGGTCGACCTCGGTGACACGGACCTTGACGCGATCACCGACCTTCACGACCTCGTGCGGGTCTTTGACGAAACGGTCGGCGAGCTGCGAGACGTGCACGAGGCCGTCTTGATGGACGCCTACGTCGACGAAGGCTCCGAACGCGGTGACGTTCGTGACGACGCCCTCGAGCTCCATGCCCGCGGCGAGGTCGGTCATGGTGCGTACGTCGTCGCGGAACTGCGGCGCCTCGAAGGTGGCGCGCGGGTCGCGACCGGGCTTCAAGAGCTCGGCGCGAATGTCTTCGAGCGTGAGGCGACCGACCTCGGCGGTGACGTACTTCTCCCAGGCCACGCGCTTCAAGAGCCCCTCGTTTCCGACGAGCTGGTCCACGGCGACGCCAAGATCCACCGCGATGCGCTCGACGAGCGGGTAGCGCTCCGGGTGAACGGCGCTCGCGTCGAGCGGGTGGCGCCCGCCGTGAATGCGCAAGAAGCCCGCGCACTGCTCGAAGGTCTTCGGCCCGACGCCGGGCACGTCACGGAGCGCCGCGCGCGAGCCAAAGGCCCCGTGCTCATTTCGGTACGAGACGATGCGCTTCGCGAGGGTTTCGCCGACGCCGGCCACGTGTGCGAGCAGCGGCGCGCTCGCGGTGTTGAGCTCCACGCCCACGGCGTTCACGCACGACTCGATGACCTCCTCGAGCTTGCGCTTGAGGAGCGGCTGATGGACGTCGTGCTGGTACTGGCCGACGCCGATCGCCTTCGGGTCGATCTTCACGAGCTCCGCGAGCGGGTCTTGCAGCCGGCGCGCGATCGAGATCGCCCCGCGCACCGTGAGGTCGAGATCGGGGAACTCTTCGCGGGCGACGTCGCTTGCAGAGTACACGGAGGCTCCGGCCTCGCTCACCATGACGACGAGGGCCTTCGAGCCGATCGCCTTGAGCACCTCGCGCACGAACGCCTCGGTCTCGCGGCCATGGGTGCCGTTGCCCACGGCGATGGCCTTCGGGTCGTTTGCGAGCACGAGCTTCGTGAGGATCTCGCGCGCACGCTGCGTTTGCGCCTCGGAGCCCACGAGGTTGAAGAGGTCGTGGGCGACGAGGCGTCCGGTGTCGTCGACCATGGCGCATTTGCAGCCCGTGCGCTGACCGGGGTCGATGCCGAGGACGGTGCAGCGACCGAGCGGCGCCGCGAGGAGCAGGCGGCGCAGGTTTTCGGCAAAGACCGTGACGGCCTCCCGATCCGCCTCGAGCTTCTTGTCCACGCGCAAATCGCTCTCGAGCGAGGGGACGAGCGAGCGACGGAGCCCGTCGTCGATGGCCTTGCGGAGCACCGGGGCGAACGGCGACGAGCGCTTGAGCCCGGCTTTCGGCTCGATCGCGACCGCGAGGTTGGCGCGATCGACCTCGAGTTCGGCGCGCAGCACCCCTTCGGCCTCGCCGCGGCGCACGGCGAGGTAGCGGTGCGAGGGCATCGCGCTGATCTTCTCCGCGAGCCCGTAGACGGCCTCGAACTTCGTGCGCTCGCTGGCCTTCTCTTCGACGACCGAGACCGTGAGCACGCCTTCTTTCTGCATGCTCTCGCGCACGAGCGCGCGCACGTCGGCGCGCTCCACGATGGTCTCGGCGACGATGTCTCGCGCACCGGCGAGCGCCGCTGCGACGTCGGGCACTTCCTTCTCCGCGTTCACGTAAGCCGCGGCCGCCTTCTCGGGATCGAGCTCCGCGCCCTGCGCGAGGATGAGCAGCGCCAGAGGCTCGAGGCCGCGTTCGCGCGCGATCATCGCCTTCGTGCGGCGCTTCGGCTTGTACGGAAGGTAGAGGTCTTCGAGGTCGGCCTTCGTGCTCGCCTTCTCGAGCTTCGTCTTGAGCTCGGGCGTGAGCTTCCCTTGCTTCTCGATCTCGGCGATGACGCTCGCGCGGCGCTCCTCGAGCTCGCGCACGTACGCGAGGCGCTCCTCGATGGCGCGGAGCTGCACCTCGTCGAGGTTGCCCGTGACCTCTTTG
>CAIOHM010000104.1 GCA_903858055.1 uncultured delta proteobacterium | reverse complement strand
CGATGCCAAGATCGTGGAATTCTTGAAGAAGCACGGCTGCGTCTGAATGTCCGACGCCGCTTTTCCTTGCACGTCCTTACATAAACGCTAATGTAGGCGGATGCTTACCATCGACCGCACCGACAAGCGCAAGCAGAGCCTTTATTTCCCGAAAGACATGCTTGAAGAGGTCGCCGCGGAGGCTCGTCGCCTTGACCGCTCGCTGAGCTGGATCTTCCAGCGCGCGTGGAAGATCGCCAAGCCCGAGATCGCAAAGTACCAAAGCGTCAACGAGCCGGAAGACGACGCGAGCTGAGCGTTCACCTCGTCCGTTGAAACGCGCCGGTGTTCGCCTAAAGATGGCCGCGTGAACCACGGTCGCACCATCGTTGTCGGAGACGTGCACGGTTGCCGTGCCGAGCTCGACGCGCTCCTCGATCGCCTCGCCTTCACCACGGGCGATCGCCTGGTCTTCGTGGGCGATCTCGTCTCGCGCGGGCCGGATTCGCTCGGGGTCATCGCCATCGCGCGTCGCACGGGCGCGCACCTCGTGCTGGGCAACCACGAAGCCAAGCTCGTCGCGTGGCGTCGCGCGAAGCCCGAGAAGCGCAAAGACCTCACGATCTCGAAGCACCACGCGCAGGTCGCCGAGGGCCTCTCGGAGTCCGACTGGGCGCTCCTCCTCAACGCGCCACTTTGGCTCGATTTTCCCGAGCATGACTTGCGCGTCGTGCACGCGGGCGTCGTGCCGGGCGTGCCCATGGAGAAGCAGCTCGAGAAGAACCTGCTCCACATGCGCTGCCTCACGGCCCAGGGCGACGCGAGCGACGAGAAGTGGAGCCATGCGCCGCTCTGGGGAACGCAGTACGTCGGCGGGCCGCACATCGTCTTTGGTCACAACGCCATGAGCGCCGTGCAGCTTCACCCTTGGGCGACCGGCATCGACACCGGTTGCGTCTACGGCGGCGCGCTCACGGCGCTCGTGCTTCACGCGGAGGAGCGCGTACCGCGAGGCTCCGCGGTGCGCGAGCTCCTCCACCAGCAGCGGGCCTTCGCCGTGCACTTCGAGCCCAGCAAGGTCCCCGTCCCGAAGGCGTGAGGACGCGGGGTTCGAGGGCTCGCGAAAAAAAAGGACGCGACGTGCGCCGCGTCCCTCCTCGACAAGCTCGGTGCGAACCGCGTCAGCCGATGGTCGGCTGCGAGGAGCCCCAGTCCTTGCGCCCGGCGGGACGCAGGAAGCCCGAGAGGTAGAGCCCCACCATGCTCGCGGTCCACGGCACGAAGCTCTTGGCCGTGGCGGCCGCACGCGCGAGCCCGCGCAGCTCGACGAAGCCGCCCTTCTTCCGCGCGTTGCCCGCGTCGAGCGCGCTCTGAAAGACCTCGGCCATGCGACGCTCGATCGCCGCCGGGGTGTGGCGTGCGCGGGCGCGCTTCGAGGCCGCGCGACCGAGCTTGGCGCGAAGGTCCGCGTCGCGAAGGAGCTTCACCACCGAGGTGCCGAAGCGAATGTCGCCGAGGATCTGGCCGTCGAGACCCTTGCCCGGGTCGACGATGAAGCCGTTCTCTTCGTGCGTGACCTGCGACGAGGCGCCCATGCCGTCGACGAACGCGACGGTGGGGCAGCCGCACCAAAGCGCCTCGCCGAGGACGTTGCCGTAGGTCTCGCTGAGCGACCCGTGCACGAAGACGTCCGCGTACGCGTAGAAGTCGAGCATCTCGGTGAAAGGCCGCTCGCCGGTGAAGAGGACGCGATCCGCGACGCCGAGCTCGGAGGCGATCGCCTTGTAGCGCTCGGTGTCGGGACCGATGCCGACCATGGCGAGCACCGCGTCCGGCTCGACCGGGAGCACGTGCTTGGCGAAGATGCGAATGAGGCGGTCCTGGGACTTTTCGCGCGTGTGGCGGCCCGCGCACAGGAGGCGCGGACCATCGGCCAGCCCGCGTTCACGGAGCAGCGCCACGAAGGGATCGTCGCCGATGGGACGATCGAAGTTCTCCGGCGTGACCGTGCGCGGCACCACGTGGATGGGGCAGGTGACGCCGCGATCGACCCAGTACTGGCGCAGGCCCTCCGAGAGGACGACCAGGCCGTCGCTGGCGTTGTACCAAGCCGAGTAGGAGATCTCGAACGGCTTCGCGAGCGCGCCGAGGACGGCCTTGTGGACGACCGGCACCGCGGCGAGGGCCTCGGGCAGCAAGACCTCGTAGGCCATCGTCAGGTGCGTCGTGTTCACGCAGATGACTGGCGTGCCACGGAGCTGCTTCAGCCAGAGGCCGAACTGCACGAGCGGCGAGGTCGTCTGCGCGAAGATGAGATCGAAGTCGAAGCGATCGGCGTCGTAGACCCAAGCCTCGGAGGGGATCGGGAGCTGCACGCCGGGGTACGCTGCCAGCGGAAGGCTCGGGATCTCGATGGTGCCTTCGGGCACGTCTCCGGGGGCCGAGTTCGGATCCTTCGGACCTACAAGTGTGACCTGGTGACCACACCGACGCAACGCGCGATACAGGAAGCGTGTCTGGAAGACGGCACCGTTCGCATAGGGGATCCGGGTGAAGTCGCTGAGGATCGCGATCTTGAGCGGTCGGCCCGCGCGGGCGGCGAGCTCGGCAAACGCCGGAATCTCGCTGATGACTTCCAGCAATTTCCCTTGCGCGTCGATTCCGCGGCGCGCGAGCGCGTCGCCCTTGCGGTCGACCGGGGCTTTCGAGTTATGGGTCGAGGGGTGAAGCTCGTTGACCTGACCGAATTCTACTCGGAGCGCGGGGGAGGAGTGCGAAGCCATTTGGACGCGAAGAATCAAATCGCGTGCCAACTCGGTCATCACTCCGTCGTCATCGCCCCGGGACCCCGAAACGAGCGCATCGACTACCCCGCGGCCGCGGGTTCGACGGGCTCGCGGAGCGTCGTGCGCCTCGCGGGACCCTCGACTCCTTACGACCCGACGTACCACCTGCTCACGGCCCCACGGGCGCTGCGGCGGGCGATCGAGGCGGAGCGCCCCGACGTCCTCGAACTCCACTCCCCTTACCTCGCGAGCTTCTTCGGCATGCGGGTTCCCCGCGATCTCGCCCCGGTGCGCACGTTCGTGTGGCATGCCGACTTCATCGACACGTACCTCCGGCCGACCCTCGAGAAGCGGGTCTCGCGCGGGTGGACCGATCGAGCGCTCGAGCCGCTTTGGTCTTGGGTGCGATCGATTTCGCGTTCGGTGCACGGGACGTTCGTCGCGAGCCGCGCCCAAAAGG
>CAIOHM010000103.1 GCA_903858055.1 uncultured delta proteobacterium | reverse complement strand
CTGCACGCGGCGCGCGCCGAGCGCCCAGGGCCACGCTATCCTCCCAGTGTGACCTTCGAAGCGCTTCCCGTCCTTCGTGCTTCTGACGCTCGCGCCGAGCGATTTCTCTCGGCGATCGAGGCTGGCGTAGCCTCGCACGGTGCGGCGCTGCTCGCCGTGCTCAACGTCACGCCCGACTCGTTCAGCGACGGTGGCCTCTACCTCGAGCAGGCGCACGCGGTCGCGCACGCGAGGTCGTTGGTCGCCGCGGGCGCCACGTTGCTCGACGTCGGCGCCGAGTCCACGAGGCCGGGGGCACCGCCCGTGCCCCACGAAGAGCAGCTGCGTCGTGCGCTCCCGGTCGTGGAGGCCCTCGCGGCCGAGGTCGCGATCACGATCGACACCACCAGCGCCGAGGTCGCGCGTGCGTGCTTGGCGGCGGGCGCCGTCGCCGTGAACGACGTCTCCTGCGCCCACGACGCGCGGCTCGGGGAGGTCGCGGCGGAGTTTGGTGCAGGGTACATCCTTTCGCATGCGCGCCCGGGCCAGAGCGCGATGGCGACCTTTGGCGCGTGGCCCGAAGATGCCTACGCCGACGTGCTCCGCGAGGTGACGGACGAGCTGCGCGAGGGTCGGGCGCGCCTCGTTCGGCTCGGGGTACGCGAAGACGCCGTCCTCCTCGATCCGGGACTTGGCTTCACGAAGAGTTCGTTGCACAGTGCACGGCTGCTTGCGGGCGTCGGAGAGCTCGCGAAAGAGGGTCCCGTGCTCATCGGTTCGAGTCGCAAGTCGTTCCTCACGCTCGCCGCAGGGCCCGTGCCGCCGGCGGAGCGCCTCGGGGCCTCGATCGCCGCCGCGCTTTGGGCGGCGCGCCACGGAGCGCGCGCGGTGCGCGTGCACGACGTCACGGAGACCGCGCAGGCCCTTCTCACTGAGCGTTTTCTGGCGCGAGTCGGGTCCGATGCTTGAGGCTCTCCGTCGCCTCGTCGAACCCTTGCTCATCGGGCTCGCGCACCTCGTCTCGCGGCGCGGGGCCGGTGAGCTCGTCATCGACATTCTCGACATCTCTGTCGTGGCGTTCGTCCTCTACCGAGCGCTCTTGCTCATGCGCGGTACGCGTGCGCTCCAAATGGCGACGGGCCTCGTGCTCCTGTGGGGCGTCGAGAGCGCGGCACAGCGCATCGGTCTCACGACTCTCTACGACATGCTCTCGTCCGTGCTCTCGTCGGTGGTGCTCATCGTCGTGGTGGTCTTCCAAAACGACATCCGGCGCGTCCTGATGCGCCTCGGTACGCGCACGTTCTTTGCGCGCATCGGCGGGGCGGAAGCCACGCGTGCGGTCGACGAGGTCGTCGCCGCGGCCACCACCCTCGCGCGGCACCGCATGGGCGCGATCATTTGCTTCGAGCAAGAGGCGAGCCTCGCGGACTTCGTCTCGTCGCCGGGCGCCGAAATCGACGCGGCGATGCACCGCGAGCTCCTCGTGGGGCTCTTCGTACCCGAGGGCGTGAACGAGCTCCACGACGGCGCCGTGATCATCCGCAACTTCCGTATCGCCGAGGCGGGCACGTTCTTCCCCATGCCCGAGGGCCTGGTGAACGATCGCGCCTACGGGTCGCGGCACCGCGCCGCCGTCGGCATCACCGAGGAGACCGACGCCGTCGTCGTCGTGGTGAGCGAAGAGCGCGGCACCATCTCGCTCGCCTTCGGAGGCAACCTCATCAGCAACCTCGACGGACCTGCGCTGCGCGCGACGCTTCAGCGCCTCCTCGGCATCGCGCCTTCGCCGCTGCGCGAGGAGAGCGAAGCGAGCCGCCCGATCCGGGTTCCGCGCCCGACGGTGCCCGCGACGCCCCCGGCCGCCCCACGCGAGGCCCCGAGTGACGACGACCTCGTGAAGCAAGTGGCCGTCGACAGCGTGCGCACGACGCGCTCGATTCCTCCCGCCGCGCCGCTCGTGACGCGCAAGATCGACGACGGAGAAGACTGATGGCCCCCGGTTCCGCGTCGTCCGAATCTGCTGCGAGCGGCGTGCTCGCAAACGCTGGGCTCAAGGCCACGGCTTTGGGGATCGCCGTGCTTCTCTACGCGATCGTGCACGGAACGCAGGACGCGCAGCAGACGTTCTCGGTCCCGCTCGTGGCCACGCTCCCGCGGACCGAAATGGTCCTCTCCGATCCGCTCCCCGCGGCCATCCAGGTCTCGTTGCGCGGGCCTCGATCGAAGCTCCGCGATCTGCGGGCGGAAGGGATCGCCCCGCTCACGCTCATGCTCCCCGCGGCGGACGCCACGCGCTTCGAGGTCGACGGGTCGCAGCTCGATCTCCCAGCGGGCGTTCGGGTCGAGCGCATCGAACCTTCGGAGCTCTCGCTCAAGTGGGAGAAGCCCGTCGCGCGCGTCGTCCCGGTGCGCGTCACGCTCGGAAACATTCCGCCTGGGCTCGTGCTCGAGGGTCCGCCTATCGTCGATCCGCCCACGGTCTCGGTCCGTGGCCTGGCGCGGCGTCTCGAGGTGCTTCAAGCGGTGCCCACCGACGGGATCGATCTCACGCAGGCGCTCCGCGGCGTGGGCGAGCGAAAGGTCGGTCTCGTGGTGCCCGACGGCCTCCTCGCCGTCGAGCCGGAGCGTGTCGCGGTGAAGTTCGCCTTGCGTGACGCGACGAGCAGCCAGGCGTTCGCGCACGTGCCCGTGGTCGTCCTTGGCGGCGCGGCAAAGACCCAGCCCAGCGTGGTCGCGGTGCGCTTCGAGTGCCCGATGGAGGGGCGTATTCCCGCCCGCGCCGAAGACATCGTCGCCTTCGTGCGCGTGCCGGAAGCCCACGTCGACCTCGTCGACGTGCAGGTCGAAAAAGGTCTCTGCAACGTCGAAGTGACCCCGTCGCGCGTCATCGTTCGTCGCTGACGCGAGGGCCCGAAACGCGCGAAGGCCGAGACACGCGGGTGCCTCGGCCTCCTTGCGCACGCGCGATCTCAGTAGTTGAGCTGCACCTGCACGCGCCCGAAGTCGCCGGTGACTTCGGACTGGAGCTTCGCGTTGAAGCGCGTCGCGTGCTGCCATGCCGCGGTGATCTCGAGCGCCTTGTTGACCTGGTACTCGATGCCGCCCTCGATCTCGGTCGAGTCCGTCGGCATCGCGTTCACCTCCGTGCGGCGCGAGCCCTCGAAGTACGAGTAGCGCAGGTAAGGAACGACGTTGTCGAACTTGGCGAAGAGCATGCCGTAGTAGCCGAAGAGATCGCTTCGCTTCACGCCGCGAGCGTCGAGGTCGAAGACCGGGCCGCGGCCCACCATTGCCTCGGCCTGGAAGCCGATCGGCTGCGGGTAGACGACGACCGTCGCGGCCGCGCGCTTCTCTCCGTCGAAATTCATCGTGCTGCTCGTGGGCGCGAAGTCGACACCGCGAACCTTCGTCTTCTCGAGGGCGATCGCGACGTCGCCGTCCATGGCCTGCGCGCTCAGTTCGACGAATTGGCCGCCGAAGTCGAAGGGCCACGTCACGCGCGCCACGACCGCGCGCGACGGCGTGAGATCGGGCTTGTTCACGGCCTGCCCGTTGTACGTGCCAATCGCGATCACGCCGTAGTCGCCGCTGCCCTTTAGCCCCGAGTCCACGAG
>CAIOHM010000102.1 GCA_903858055.1 uncultured delta proteobacterium | reverse complement strand
CGCCGCGGCTGCCCGAGCCCTTGTCTTCCGACACATCGCGCGCCACCTCGGCGAACGACTCGCCACGGCGCACGCGCTCGACGGCTTCGCTCAGGCGCGTGAGCGCTTCGCCGCGCGTCTTGGCGTCGGCCTCGGGGGTGACCGAGACGAGGATGTGGCGCAGGTGGTTCTCGTGCGGCGTCACCTGCTCCTTGCGCGACTCGAACGCGCCGTCGACGGCCTCCGCGTTCTCCTTCTTCGCGAGCCACGCGGCGAGCTCCGCCTCGTCGACCTTGACCGCCCAGCGACGGAGGAAGGTCTCGGGCACGGTCACGTACGCCACGCGCGCCTTCTGCTGCTCGCGGGTGTAGAACTGGAAGGCTTCGGCCTCCCCGATCGTCACGTTGGCGGCGAGTGCTTCGCGCACCTTGTACGCGAGCATTTCTCGCTTCTGCCACTCGCGAAACTCGCTCGCCGAGCGGCCTGTCGCGTAGCGCACCGTGCGCTCGAAGACCTTGTAGTCGAACTCCTTGGTCTTCGCGTCCTTGAAGCCCGCGTAGAGCTTGCCCGGGGGCATGCGAAGCGCCACTTCGGGCTGCTCGAGCGGCGTGCTGACGTGGATCCACCCCGCGATGATCGAGTCGTTCATCTCGTCTTCGCTCACCGAGAGCCCGAGGCGCTCGCCCTCGGCAATGAGGAGCTCGCGGTCGACGAGGGCCTCCATCGAGAGGCGGGTGAGGCCCATTGACCGAGCCTGCTTCATCGAGGTCTCGCCGTCGGCGCCGCGCGGCATGAGCATGCGGAAGGTCGCGCGGTGATCTTTCGGATCGATGCAGTTTCCACGGACCGTGGCAGCGCACACGCGGCGAAGCGTGGCCGCCTTCGGGCCGCTGTTCGGGCGAAACTGGACCACGAAGACGACGATCGTCGCGACGAGGATGGTGCCGTAGACGACGGAGGTAACGCCCTTTTGGCGGAAAAGATCGAGCATGGGGAGGCCGCGTGAGAGTCCGGGGAGTCGGCCGGCTACCACGAAGCAGGGCAAAAGGTCACTCTTGGCTCACGCGAACCGCTCCCGCGTGGGAAAGGGCGAGCTCGAAGGGGTCGTAGACGTGAACCATGTCGCCGACCAACACGGCGTCGAACCTCCGCTGCGGCGGGCAGGCGCGGCGCGGGCTCAGGAGGTCGCCGGAGAGCAAATCGAAGCGGTAGCCATGCAGCGGGCAGGCGACCACGCTCCCCTTGCGCGGGCCGGTGGCGAGGCTCGCGCCGGCGTGGTTGCACGCATCTTCGATCGCCGTTGGCGCGCCCTCGACGAGGGCGACGAGCACGTCGCGCGGGGGGTACGGAAGCCTGACCAGCCCGTCGTTGGCGAGGTCTGCCAGCGGAACGGCGCCTACGTGCTTCAATGGAGCGTGCCCCCTGCGCTCACGTGTTCGAGGCCTGCCGTTTGCCCCATGAGCTCCGCGGTCACGAGGCGTACGCGCTCGCGAGGCGCGGGGTTCGCGAGCAGGAGCTGCCGCGTGTGCGGCGAGACGATGAGGTGGTGAGCGGCGAGATCCGCGACGGCCGCCGCTCCGAGCCCCTCGGGCGTTTCGAAGTGAAAGCCTGCGTCGCGGCGACGTACCGCCTTCACGAGACGACCGATCGCCTGGTGCAGGGCGAGCGCGTCTTCCTCCGACGCGAGCGGGCCTCGCTCGGTCACGACCCGAGCGCGCGCGCGGCGGTAAGGGCCTTCGAACGGCAACTCCTCGAGCTCGAGCCGCGCCTGCCCGAGCAGGATCACGTTGGACCGACCGTTTGGGAGCGGCTGGTGCTCGAGGACCACGCCGCCGCCCGCGACGTTCTCGATCGGCGCGAGGCCGTCATCGCCTGGCTCGGCCCCCTCGCGCAGGCGCACCATCGCGATCGCTCCATGGGTGCGCAGCGCGTCCGCGAGCATCGCGCGGTAGCGAGGCTCGAAGATGTGCAGCGGCAAGAGCCCTCCGGGAAAGAGGACCACCTGAGCGAGCGGAAAGAGAGGGATCGCGTCGAGGGCAGCCTCTACGCCTGGATACTTCTGCATGGCATGCGGCCCCACGGTCACGGGTTCGCAAGTACGATGCGGAGAGCCTCCGAGCGGTCGCGCGGGTCTTCGAGGCCCCGCAACGCGAGGGTCTCGACTTGAGTTCCGTGTGCACGCTCTCCGCGTGCCGTCATGCACCCGTGGCTCAGGACCAAGCGGCACGCCACCCAGCGGGCATCGAGTTCGACCTGGAGCGCTTCGGCGATGTCCTCGCCGAGCGTCTCTTGAAGGATCAAGCGGCGCGCCAGATCCTCGACGAGCGTCACCACGGCGCCGAGCCCCACGGCCCGCGCGCGCGGCGCAAACGCGATCGTGGCCTTGCCCTGCGCGGGCAGCAGATGATGCGGGCACATCGTCACGACGGCGACGTCGCGCACGACGACGAGGCCCGTCGTCGCGTCCACGAGGTGCCGCCGAAGCGCCGCGCGAGCGTCGACTTCGTAGCCGCGAAGGAACTCGTCCGCAAAGGCATCCGCCACGCGTCGCCCCGTTCCGCGCAGCTCGGGATCGGCCTCCGGCTCCAGGCCCAGGGCCCGAAGAAAGGCCTCGAGGGCCGCTGCCGCCTTTGCGCGATCGATCATGGCGAGAGGTTGCCGCAACCACTGGAGAAGCGAAAGGAGAACGACGACGGCGTTTGACATGCGCGCCGGTTGCCTCGTACCTTCCGCCGCCGCGCGAACTCGCGCCCCCAGCTTTCGGAGCGGATGCCCATGACCGAGGAGAAAAAGCCCAAGATCGACCTCAAAGCCCGTCTCGGCAAGACGTCGGGCGCGAGCATTCCGCCGGCCCTCGGGTCGACGGAAGGCGGTGAGTCGATTCCGGCCCCGGCGGCGTCGGCCCCCTCGGCCGTGGCGGCTGCTGCACCTGCGCCCGTGGCGGCCCCGCAGCCGGTGCTCCAGCGCTTCGAGATCGACGAGAGCGAAGTCATCGACGCGCGCAAGGCAGGCTTCAAGCAGGGAGTGACGATCGCGATGGTCGTCGGCCTCGCGGCGCTGGGCATCGGCTACGCGGCCGGTGGCGCCTCGGAAAAGTCGGCGGGTCGTGCGAAGGCCACCGCGGACATGGTCGACCTCGCGAAGAAGGCCGAAGACGCGAAGGGCAAGCTCGCCGCGCTCCAAGAGAAGCTCGACGCGGGCATCAAGGATCTCGGCTCGAAGAAGTTCCCGGAGAGCCTCGCGAGCGACCTCGGCGCGATCAACGTCGACTTCGACGGCGCGGTCCTCGGCGGCCGTCGCTTCTCGGGCGTCTCGCTCGAGACCACGAAGGAGCTCGTCGACTTCGCAACCGACGTCGCCGCGATCAACGAGCGCAAGAGCGTCATCTCCACGCTCCTCGGCAAGCTCAAGGAGCCCATCGAGAAGAAGTTCAAGGGCGGCGAGAAGGCCATGATCTCCTACGCGGTCGTCGTGGAAGGCGGCGGCAAGGGCGGCTCGACCTTCGCGTCGCTCGCCCCGCTCGCGAAGGGCATCGAAGCCGACGCGGCGCTCCCCGCGGTGCTCAAGGTCACGAGCGCGAAGGCGCAGTCCGACGTGCCGACCTACAGCAAGGGCGACGCCTCCGGTAAGGCCATCGCGGTCAAGCCCGGCACCTTCGAGCTCTCGTGCCCCGACGAGACCAAGGGCGCGCAAGCTCAGCTCATCGCGCAGCTCCGCGGCCTCGCCACCAAGCTCAAGGGCGAAGATCCCACCTCGAGCCCCGACGCCAAGGCGGGCCTCATCGAGCGCGCCGAGAAGCTCTCGACCGCGCTGAAGAAGGCCGGCGAAGGCTCCTGATCCGAAGCGTTCCAGCGTTTCGCAGCGCGCGCGGGCCCCAGCGGTTCGCGCGCGTTTCGTTTTTCCCTGCGTTCGGCTAGCAGGCCGTGCCACACGTCATGAGCGAACCCGACCTCGCGCCGCCTCTCGCTGCCTCGTCTCTCCCCGCGGAAGAGGCCCCGGCGATCGCTCGTCGCCCCCGTTCCCTCGGGCTCGCGGCCGTACTCCTCGTCGCGCACCTCCTGCTTTGCGCCTTCGGAAGGACCGTCGCCGTGGGCGTCCCCGTCGGGGTCGTCCTCATTGTCGCCGCGTCGCTCGCGCTCCT
>CAIOHM010000101.1 GCA_903858055.1 uncultured delta proteobacterium | reverse complement strand
TCACCGAACTGCGCAGCGCGGGCGGTGGCTGCGTGCGCTCGACCCCCGAAGCGACCTACCGAGACCACGCGGTCGCGGAAGCCGTGGGCGTCGGCGCGGCGGTCCTGGGCGGCTGCCCGGCGCGGTTCCTCACGACGACCTTCGGCTTCGATCGCGTCGCCTCGACGTACGTCGCGAGGACCGACGCCAGCGGCGCGCGTGCCCGCGTGGACCTCGACGGCTTCGGACGCCTCGTCGCCGAGTGGCGGCCCGACCCGGAGACCGTTGGCGCGCTCTCGGCGCAGCCGAGCACCGTGGTCGTGTACGTCGATCCGCCGGAGGGCGGCGGATTCCCCGCGACGCGGGTGCATGTGCTCGAGCACATCGGCCTCGCGACCTCGCAGGCCCTCTACCGTCACCGATGGTCGTGGGTCGACGGCCTCGGGCAGGCGCGCGGCACGTTCGAGCAGGCTGACCCGGACTTCGGCGATCGAGGCCCGTGGATCGCCCGCGACGTCGTGACCGCCGACGAGCGCGGCTTCAAGCAGGCGAGCTACCGCGCGTGGTTTACCGCGGCGGAGCCGAGCGCCGCGCCGCCGCTCCCGGACGCCAGCGTCGCAGCCATGCGCTTCGACCACGACGCCTTCGGCCGCGAACTGACGACCTGGGACCTCGACGGAACCGTTCGCACGCAGACGGTTCACCACCCGCTCGCGCAGGACCTCTGGGACGCCGAAGATCTGCCGGGCGGCGCGTTCGCGAACACCTTCACGACCGCGCGCATCGACGGCTTGGGTCGCCCGACCGCCACCGTGGAGCGCATCGGGTCGGCGCAGTGGGAGACGCGGCGCACCTACCTCGCGAGCGGCGAAGTGCAGACGATCACGCGGGCGCAGGTCGGCGGCACCGCATCGCCGGTCGTTCGCTGGATGGCGTACGACTCGCTCGGGCGCATGGTCCACAACGTGGACGCGAACACCTCGTCGGGGTTCACCGCAACGCCCACGAGCACGCCAGCGACCACGCTCCGCGCGTGGCGTTATGCCTACGACGACGCCGGGCGCCTCGTGGGCACGAGCGACGCGCGCGGTTGCGGAGTCAATTACCACTACGACGCGGCCGGTCGCGCGCTCGGCGAAGACCACTCGCCGTGCCTCAAGGTTCACGCAACGTACAGCGCGCCGAACGTGAGCACCGGGGACGGCTTCGAAGTCTTCACGCGCTACGACGACGTGGACCCTGATCAGCCGAAGGCGATCGACGCGCTCTCGCGCGGCCTCAAGCCCACGAAGCTCACGCTCGGGCTCGTGACCGCACGCATCGATTCGGCGCAAAAGACCGTGTACGAGCACGACGGCCGCGGCCGCGTCGTGGCGGAAGGCAAGCGCATCGGCCTGCCCGGCGGAACGGTCTCCTCGGTTGCCTCGCGCTACGCGCCGCGCTGGTACGTGCGCCGCTACGCGTACGACGCTGCGGATCGGCCCATCGACGCCACGACAGGGCAGGTGACCACGGCGCTCTCGGGCGCGCTGGGCGAGAGCTCGCTGCGGTACGTGTATTCGAAGCGCGGCGTGCTCGGAGCGGTCGCGAGCAGCTACGGCCAGCTCGTGGGGTGGATCGAGCGTGACGCCGACGGGCTCGTGACCCGAACGGTGTACGGCGACGCCGCGAGCACGGAGCGCAGACGCTCCTACGACGCCAAGGCGCGCCTCGCGCGCTCGACCACCTCCCGTTCGCGACCGCTCCTTTGGGCGAGCGGAGGAAAGCTGCTCGGCGGGCAGGCGTACAAGCTGCCGCCGGTCACCACGAACGCGCTCGGCAAGGTGGACCAGCTCCTCCTCGAGGACACGGCGTTCACCTACGACCGCGTGGGAAATCCCAAGGTAATCGACGACCTGCGCAACCCGGCCGAGTGGCCCGCCGGGGCCAAACCGAGGAAGAAGACCATCGCGTACGACGCCCTCTACCGGGCCGTGCGTGTGGACTACACGGTGAAGACCGGCACGAGCGTGACCACGGACGCGTGGGTCTCGCCCTTCGCGGCGGAGCGCGCAGGGACGGCGACGGCGACACCGCAGCTGCCGAAGCCGATGCCGGGTGTGACCTTCGCGCAGCGAGGCGCTTTCGAAACCTACGCGTACGACGGGCTCGGCAACCTCACGTCGAGCGACGACGACGCGAAGGGGTTCTTCGACCGGAGCCTCGGCAGCCAAACGATGGGCAGCGCGACGACGGGCCCGTACCGTCTTCAAGCGGCCACGAACCGCACGCCCACGACCGGGGCGACGGGTCGCCGTGGGGATCTCGCGGCGGGGTACGACGCGGCCGGGAACCTGACGACGCTGATCGTGAAGCGCGATGGCGCGTGCGCGCCGAGCACGGGGTCGTGCTGGCAGCGCTTCGCGTACGCGTGGGACGAAGCGGGGCGCCTCATGACGGCGCGCCGGTGGGATTTGACGACGACCGAGCGCACGTCGAACGCGACGGTGGCGAGCGCAGCGCCGACCCGCGCGGCCGACGCGCTCCTCTCGTACCGCTACGCCGGTGACGACACGCGCGTCTTGAAGAGCCTCGTGCAAGGCGGGGTCACGCTTCACACGGCCTACGTGTTCCCGAGCTACACGCTGCGGCGCGCGGCGACGACGGGGACGGGCACGGCGACGGACTACGTGCAGAGCGCAAGCACGGAAGAGGTG
>CAIOHM010000100.1 GCA_903858055.1 uncultured delta proteobacterium | reverse complement strand
GGCTCGACGGTGGCCAGCTACGCCGGGCGCGGCGGCACGGGCGGCAGCGGCGGCGCCGGGGGCGCGGGCGGCGGCGGCGCGGGCGGTCCTTCGGTGGCGATCGTCGAAGACAACACGGTCTCGTCCGTGCAGCTCAGCACCCTCGCCGTGGGGGCAGGCGGGGCGGGCGGCGTGTCGGGCAGCGGCGGCACGGCCGCACGGAGCGGGCGCAGCGCCGAGCGAATCACCGTGGGCGCGGACGGGCGCGCTCCGTAGCGGCGCACCGCGTCGAGGCCTGGTAAGGGCCGGGGAGCATGAGCACGCTGCACCCGCTCGAGAAGCTCCTTCGTGAGCGCATCGTCGTCATCGACGGCGCCATGGGGACGACGATCCGCACCTACGGCATGGGCGAAGCGGACATGCGAGGCGCGCGCTTCGCAAACGCCCCGAAAGACCTGCTGAACAACGGCGATCTCTTCACGCTCACGCAGCCGAAGATGATCGTCGACATTCACCGTCGCTTCCTCGAGGCCGGTGCAGACCTCATCGAGACCAACACCTTCAGCGCGACGAGCATCGCCCAGAGCGAGTTCTTCGTCGACGACCCGCGCGAACGCGGGGGGCGCAAAGACCCTGCATTCTACCAGGGAATCCTCGAGGACTCTTTTCTCGACGGCCTCGCGTGGGAGATCAACGAGCAGTCGGCGCGCCAGTGCCGAGCCATCGCCGACGAGGTCGCGAACCGCACGGGGCGTCCGCGCTTCGTCGCGGGAGCCATCGGCCCGCTGACGGTCTCGCTCTCGAACTCGCCGGACCCGGAAGACGCCTCGTTTCGCGTCGTCACGTTCGACCAAGTGAAGGCGGCCTACGTGCGCCAGGTGCGCGCGCTCATCGCGGGCGGCATCGACGTGCTCCTCGTCGAGACCATCTTCGACTCGCTCAACGCCAAGGCGGCGCTCGTCGCCATCGAAGAGGTCTTCGCGGCCGACGGCGTGAAGCTCCCGATCATGATCTCCGCGGCCGTCGGGCGTGGCGGCGAGACCATGATCTCCGCGCAGACCGTCGAGGCGCTCTGGAACGCGGTGAAGCACGTGAAGCCGCTCTCGGTGGGCCTGAATTGCTCGCTCGGGCCCGACCTCATGTACCCGTTCCTCGCGGAGCTCGCGGCGAAGTCCGGTGCGGCGATTTCCTGCTACCCGAACGCGGGTATCCCGAACCCGCTCGCGCCCACGGGCTTCGATCTCGGCCCCGCGGACATGGGGCGATTCATGGGCGACTTCGCGAAGAGTGGCCTCGTGAACATCGCGGGCGGCTGCTGCGGCAACACGCCGGAGCACGTGGCCGCGATCGCCCGCGCGGTGGAGGGCCTCGACCCGCGCGCCTACGGTGAGCGTCGCGCGGAGCGAACGAGCGTCTCCGTCCCCGCGGAGATCGCGTTTCGTCCGCTCGAGCTCTCGGGGTCGCTGCCCTTCACGCAGCAGCGCGGCGTCTTCATGATGATCGGCGAGCGCACGAACGTCGCGGGGTCGCCGAAGTTCGCGAAGCTCATCAAGGACGGGAAGTACGAAGAGGCCGTGGCGATCGCGCGCCAGCAGGTCGAGAACGGCGCGAACGTCATCGACGTCTGCATGGACGACGGCATGATCGACGGCCCTACGGCGATGACGCGCTTCCTCGCGCTCCTGGCGAGCGAGCCCGAGGTCGCGAAGGTCCCGTTCATGATCGACTCCTCGAAGTGGGAGGTGATCCTCGCGGGCCTGAAGGCTCTCCAGGGCAAAGGCATCGTGAACTCGATCTCCCTCAAAGAAGGCGAGGAGAAGTTTCGCGAGTACGCCCGCACGATCCTCCAGTACGGCGCCGCCGTCGTCGTCATGGCCTTCGACGAGCAGGGGCAGGCCGCGACCTACGCGGAGAAAATCAGGATCTGCGAGCGCGCCTACCGCATCCTGGTCGAGCTCGGCTTCCCGCCGGAAGACATCGTCTTCGACCCGAACGTGCTCACGGTCGCGACCGGCATCGACGAGCACGCGAACTACGGCGTCGACTTCATCGAGGCCACGCGGTGGATCAAGGCGAACCTGCCCCACGCGAAGGTGAGCGGCGGCATCTCGAACGTCTCGTTCAGCTTCCGCGGCAACAACGTCGTGCGCGAGGCCATGCACTCGGCCTTCCTGTTTCACGCGATCGCCGCCGGGCTCGACATGGGC
>CAIOHM010000099.1 GCA_903858055.1 uncultured delta proteobacterium | reverse complement strand
GGCCCATGCGGCGTCACTTGCGGCGGCCAGTTGCTCTTTGGTGATCTCACCACGCCCGTAGGCTCGCGCCGCCTCGATAGACTTGCGTGGTCGGTCGTCGTCCGGGTACTTAGTCTCGAACAGCGGCAGTACGCGCTCCGCGAAGTCAGCCGCGATAAGCCGCTGCTCCTGCTCGGTCAGGTCATCGATTGTGCTCATCGCTGCGCCCTCATGCGCTTCTCCTCGGCGAGCAGCTTCGCGTCGGCATCGGCAATCGAGTCCGTGAACAGGACGATCTCGCCGTCCACCCAGACCGCGAACGGCTGCATCCGTGCACCAGTCACCACCACGCCGTGCTTCTTCTCCATCGTCTGCTCCTTCATGCCAGCCTCCATATCTTCGCCGGTCGCCCCGGCCCATCTGCCGCCTGCTGCATCACCTCGATGAGCCCACGGTCGAGCAGGGTCTGCTCGATATCGTCGGTCTGCTTCGCGGTCAGCTTCAGGTCGCGTGAGACCTGCGACCGCTTCATCGGCCCTGCCTTCAGCGCGTCGAGGATGCGCTCGTGGCCGTGCTCGACGATGCGCTGCACGACGGTCAGCCCGCCGACCTCGGCTGCGAACCGCAGCGCCGCGTCGTGCCACCTGCGGATGACGCGCTCCCCCTGCTTCGCGTCCCGCATCTCGACGACCATCTCCTGCACCGCTGGTACCTGGTCGCCGAGGCTCGAGAGCATCGCCACCTTCAGCTCCATCGCGGCGAGCCGCTGGACGATCTCGTTCGGCTCGTCCTCGATGCGCTTGACCACCTCGTCGGCCACGAGCTCGGCGTCGTGCCCCCAGCGCGCCGGGATGTCGTAGTTGCTCATGCTCGAGGTGCTCGACCAGCGGAAGAGCCGCTGCAGGTAGTCCAGCAGCCACGCGCGCTCGTCCTCGGCGTCGGGTGCCGGTTCGTAGAACGGCCTGCGTGGTGGCCTCGAGGATGGCCAGATGAAGGCGAACCGCGGGAGCAATCCGCTCTGCACCTCGCGCGTCGTGATGGCCTCGAAGATGCTGGCGGTCGAGGCTGTGAGCAGCGACAGGTGCGGGTCGATCATCTCGTCGAAGTCGGCCTTCAGCTCGCCCTCCTGATTGCGCTTCGACCGCCGCGTGTAGCGGTAGGCTCGGGTGCCGTAAGCCTCAAGGATGATGCCCGGCGCCGCGCTCATGTAGGACGCGCGCCCGAGCATCTGCTCCATGCTCGCGCCGAACTCGTCGCCGATGATGAGCGAGCCCCGGCGTGACCGCTGCGACAGCGCCTCGATGAGCGCCTCCGGCGTGGCCCGGTTCGGCAGGATGGTCGACGCCTCGACGTCCCGCATGAGCCCGGTCGCGTAGCCGAGGCTCGTCGACTTCCGACTGGCGGTCGTGCCGCCGACGATGAGCAGGTACAGGTTGGTCGCCAGACCGCTCGGCCACGGTGGGAAGAACGAGCGCACGTTCGGCGTGCAGGATGCCAGCAGCGCCAGCGCCCCGGCCTCGTG
>CAIOHM010000098.1 GCA_903858055.1 uncultured delta proteobacterium | reverse complement strand
GTTCCGTGCATGGCCGGGTGCGACGGGCCCATCATGAGGCGCATCGGCTCCGCAGGGAGCTCGAGATGGCCTTCGTCAAGTTCGAGGTCGAGGGATTCCATCGTGAGCTGTCCTCAGTTCGCGTCTTCCGCGCGCTTGGTGAAGTCGTTGCGGGCGAAGCTCATGCCCTCGTGGGGCCCGAACGGCGCTTGCTTATCGAGCGGGACGCCGGCTTCTTCTTCCGTGCGGTATGCAACGAGTGGCTGCGTCTTCTCCGCGGGGTAATCCTTGCGAAGCGGATAGCCGACGAACTCCGGGTACATGAGAATGCGCCGCAGGTCCGGGTGCGTTTGGAACGTGATGCCGAACATGTCGAACACCTCGCGCTCGAGCCAGTTCGCGGTCTTCCAAAGGCCCACGAGCGACGCGACCTGCGCGCCTTCGCCGTCTTCGTCGCCGACGCGCGTCTTCAGGCGAATGCGGTGGCCCTTCGAGAGCGAGTTCAAGTGGATCACGACCTCGAATCGCGGCGTGACGTCGAAACGATCGACGCCACAAAGGTCGCTCATCATCTCGAAAGCACACGCGGGATCGTCACGCAGGAACGTGGCGATCTCGAGCCAACGAGAAGGCTCCACCACGGCCGTATCGTCGCCGAACTGCGAGTGCGTCTCGAGAACGGCCGCACCAAACGTTGCTTGAAGCTTCTGGAGAACGGCTTTGCTCACTTTGCGCCCCCGTCGATGAAGCCCTTCGTGCGCAGCTGCACGAGCTGCTCTTGATGCCCCTGCGCCGGGTCGAATCGCGGTTTCACGATGCGCGGGGTTCGGTCGCCAGTGGCGATCTTGTCTTGGAGCAACATGAGGCCATCGATGACGGCCTCGGGTCGTGGGGGACAGCCCGGTACGTACACGTCGCAAGGGATAATCTTGTCGATGCCCGCAACCGTCGTATAGTTATCGTAAAACCCACCCGAGCTTGCACACGTACCGAATCCGAGAACCCACTTGGGCTCCATCATCTGTTCGTAGATGCGCTTGAGGACTGGAGCCTGGCGCTGGCTGATGGTTCCGACGACCCACAAGAGGTCCGACTGGCGCGGCGAAAATCGTGGCGCTTCCGCTCCGAAACGCGCGGTCCCGTCGAAACGAGGGCTCGTGAGCGCCATGAATTCCATGCCGCAGCACGCCGTGACGAACGGGTACTTGAAGAGCGACCACTTGCGCGCCCAATTGAGCAGCGAGTCGAGCTTCGTGGTCGCGAACCCAGACTCGCTCGGCTCGAGCGTGACCTGCTTCAGCTCTCCCATTCGAGGGCTCCCTTCTTCACCACATAGACGAGCGCGACGACGACGACCGCGAGGAACGTGAACATCGAGAAGAGCCCGACCCAGCCGAGCTCCTTGAACCTGACGGCCCAGGGGTAGATGAAGACGCTCTCGATATCGAAGACGACGAAGAGGATCGCGGTCAGGTAGAACTTGACCGAGAGCTTCAGGTGGTTGCCGCCGGAGCTCTCCGAGCCGCACTCGAACGGCTTCATCTTCTCGGGGGTCTTGTTCACCTTCCCACCGAGGAACGTGGCGCCCGTGAAGAACAGCGCGGCGAGCAAGCACGCCACGAAGATCTGTAGGAACATCGGCGCGTAGGTCGGGATCATCCAGCTTCCGATTCCCCGCCCTTCGGGATTGCGGTCGATGCGTCACCACGAAAGGCGCGCGTTCTTGGGCGGTTAGATTCCGGAGATCTAGTGCCTCACAGGCCCCGAAGTCAACGACCGCCCTCGCCCCGCTTCCTCTGCCGCCCGCCCGCCCCGCCGCACTTGCGCTAACGTCGGCCCGATGCCCCTCCGCAAGATCGCCACCCTGGGCCACCCCGTCCTCCGCCAGACCGCCCGCGCCGTGGGGCGGGAGGAGCTCGGAACCCCGGCCCTGCAGGGCTTCCTCGACGACCTCATCGAGACGATGCGCGACGCGAGCGGGGCTGGCCTTGCCGCGAACCAGGTGCACGAGCCGATCCGCGTCTGCGCCATCGAGATCAAGAACAACGCCCGCTACCCGTACAAGCCGAACTGGCCGCTCACGGTCCTCGTGAACCCGGTGGTCGAGCCCATCACGGACGAGACCTTCCTCGTCTACGAGGGGTGCCTCAGCGTGCCGAACCTCCGCGGGGAGGTCCGCCGCTTCGCGGGCGTTCGGGTCACCGGCTGGGACCGCGAGGGCAAAGACGTCGACCTCCTCGTGAAGGGGCTCACGGCGGGCACCTTCCAGCACGAGCTCGATCACCTCGACGGCAAGGTGTTCGTCGATCGCGTGGAAGACACACGCACCCTGACGACGTGGGCGGATTTCGAACGGCACCACATGGCCGCCTTCGTCGAGCGGGCGCGGGCGATCGTCGCGAAGTACGGCGGCTGACGCGGCCATTCGCGTTCAGCCGTGTTCAGCCGCGTTCAGCCGCGTTCAGCCCCGACCTACTTGGCGGCGGCGGTGACGAGCTTCGCCTTCCACGCCGTGAGCGCGGGGCCGAGCTTCGTCTCGCAGTCGCGGAGGTCCTCGGCGAGCTCCTTCTCGGGAGCGCCCGCTTCGAGCGCCTCCTTCAGGCACGCGTAGGCGGCGACGTGGCGACCGCGCCTACGGTAAGCGCGTGCCAGGAGCGGCAGAACGTCCTGCGCGAGCCCGCCGAAGGCCAGCGAGCGACGGAGCGGGCCGATCGCCTCGCCCGGCCGTTCGTTCAGCAAGAGCGCCTCGCCGAGCCGCCGGAAGAGCTCGGCCGCGGCGATGCCTTCCTGCGCGTACTGGATGCCGATGCGGAAGACCTCTTCGGCCTGCTCGATCTCGCCTAAGTGCACGCACGCCGAGCCGAGCAGGCCGAGGCCCTTGGCGATGAGCGCGCGCGCCTCCGGGGCGAGCATCTGACCTTCCGGGGTCCGCAGGAAGATCGCGAGCGGC
>CAIOHM010000097.1 GCA_903858055.1 uncultured delta proteobacterium | reverse complement strand
TCTCATTGGTTGCGCGGGCAGGATTTGAACCTACGACCTTCGGGTTATGAGCCCGACGAGCTACCAGGCTGCTCCACCGCGCACCCGCCTCGCTACTGATCCGTCGTGGCCCCGTCAAGCGGCATCGTCGCGGCGGCGCATTCGACGATGGATTCGTGCGTGCGCGCGGCGCTCGTCTCACCCGAAGTGAACGGCCGAGAGGCGCAGCCCCGCGAACGTGCCGTTGTAGGGCACGGTCCCGCGATCGTTGCCCGCAGCCCCTGCCACGACCATGAGGGGAATCAAGTGCTCCTCACGCGGGTGCACGAGGCGCGCGTGGGGCGCCTGCTCCCAACGCTCGAGGAGCGCGTCGCGCTCGGCTCGCGGGCGCGCGACGGCATCCCGGAGCCAGGCGTCGAACGCCTCGGCCGCCGGCTCGGCGCCGCGCTGAAAGAAGGCGCGCATGTTGTGGAAGCTCATGCCGCTGCCCACGATGAGCACGCCTTCATCGCGCAGCGGCTCGAGCGCGCGACCGAGCGCGAGGTGATCGCCCGCGCGAAGCCCTGCCACGAGCGAGAGCTGGAGCACGGGCACGTTCGCCTCGGGGAACGCGACCTTCAGCGGGACGAAGGTGCCATGGTCGAAGCCGCGCTCCGGGTCGCGCGCCGTCGTGAAACCTGCATTCTGCATGAGCTCCTCGACACGAGGAGCGAGCCAAGGGGCCCCCGGCGCCGGCCAGCGGATTGCGTACGACGCCGGCGGGAAACCGAAATAGTCGTAGAGCATCGGCGGCGCGGCCGAGGTCATCAGCGTCGGTTGCGGCTCTTCCCAGTGCGCCGAGATCACGAGCAGCGCACGCGGCGACTCCGCCGTGCGCGACGCGAGCGACGCGAGGTAGCGACGCAGCTCCTCGAGCTCGCCCTTCGTGCCGAACCCGAGCTCGACGAAGGGCCACGGGCCGCCGCCGTGGGGCGCGTAGACGACCGGGAGGCGCGCGGAGCTCATGGTCGAGGCCACTTCACGAGGAGAAGAGCGACGTACCGAGGCGATCGTGGAAGTCGAAGAACGCCTTCGCGACCTGCTCGGGGGCCTCGATCTGCGGGTAGTGACCGATACGCTCGAGCCGCACCACGTCGGCCTTGTCGACCTGCGCAGCGAAGCGGTCCGCGAGGTGTCCGCCCGAGACCGGGTCGGCGGTGCCGTTGATGAGGCGCATGGGCACCGGGCAGTTCACCACGGCGTCGACCCAGCGCTCGCGCTCTTCCACGCGCTCCTGCATGTAGCCGAGGAGCTTCGGGAGGACGGCACGCCCCTGCTCGTGCTCGAGGAGCTCCCAGGTGTCGTCGAGGAACGCGGCGCTCGGCTGCGTCTCGAGGCCGAAGACGCCCTGCAAGCTGCGCGCGAACGACTTCTTCCCGACGAGCTTCGCGATGAACGAGCCGAGCGGCCCCGCGAGGAGCTTCTGCGCGAGACGCGGCCGGTGCATTTCGGGAAAGAGCCCACCATTCAGGTAACATACGGAGGCAATACGAAGCACGTACGGCGTATGCTCGTTGGCTTCCTTCATGCGCGCGATGAGCTCTTGCGCGACCGAGACACCGTAGTCGTGCGCGAGCACGTGCACTTCTTTGAGGCCGAGCTGCTTGCCGAGCGCTTCGACGAGGTTCGCCTGGTCCTTCAAGCTGTAGGGGTACTTCGGGGGCTTCTCGGAGAAGCCGAAGCCGAGGAGGTCGAGCGTGACGACGCGGAAGCGCACGGTGAGGTCCGACCAGAGCGGCGCGAAGTCGAACGAGGCCGACGGGAAGCCGTGGAGGATGAGCAGCACCGGCCCCTCGCTCTCGTCGCGGAAGAAGACGCGATGGCCGCGGTGGAGGCGGAAGGTGCCCGCCTTCTTCCACGCTGCGAGCTCGGCGGTCACGACGCGCGCTCGGCCGCGAGGAGCGCCTTGAGCTCGCCGGAGGCGATGAGCTTCGCGAGGTCGCTCGCGCCGCCTACGAGCACGCCACGCACGAAGACCATGGGGAAGGTGGGCCAGCCGCTCCACATCTTGAGCGCGTTCCGGCGGCGCCACTCGCCGAGGTACGACCCGTATTCGAGGTACGTGTGAGGGATGCCAGCCTCCTTGAGGAGCTTGCACGCGCGCTTGGGAGCGGGGTTCTGGCGCATGCCCACCACCACGATGTCGTTCGCCGCGACGGCCTGCTGGACCTCTTCGACGAGGTCGCGGTTCAGGTTCGCGACGTGGTCGCGGATGGCGGGGTGAAGCGACGACTCGGGCAAGACATGACGCGGCATTCTGCGGAGCTTAGGAGCCTCGCCCGCGCCGAGAAAAGCGTTATCGAACGCGACCGGCGTCGAGGTCGGCGATGCACGCAAGGCTTTCGCCCTCACTCGCCGCGTACGCGGTCTCGACCCACGCCGCGACGATTTCTTTGGCGACGTGCGGGGTCGTGAGGCGCATCGAGAGGCAGAGCACGTTGGCGTCGTTCCACGCGCGCGCCCCGGCAGCGGTGGGCGCGTCCACGCAGAGCGCCGCGCGGACGCCCGCGACCTTGTTCGCGACGATGCTCACGCCGGTGCCCGTCCAGCAGCAGAGCACAGCGAAGCTCACGTCCCCGGCGGCCACCCGCTCGGCCGTCGCGCGCGCCACGGAGCCCCAAGGCCCTGGACCCGCGCGGACGACCTCGTAGCCGAGTTCGGCGAGGATCCCCGCGACCGCATCGACGAGGGGGCCGTGATCATCGGCCCCCAGCGCCGCGCGCCGTGTCACTTCTTCGCCTCGGCGACCTTCACCCCGAGCAGCTTGCTCTTCTCGAGGACCGCGTCGACGCCTTGACCGCACGCGTCGCGAAGCTCTTCGTCCACGGCGCCTTGCGGCGCGGGCACGTCCAGGCCGAGCAGCATGTCGCACGAGAGCGCCGTGTGGGTCTCGTCCACGGCCTTGAGGGTCCACACGAGGTGAAACTGTGAGAAGTTTCCCGTGAGCAGCCGCCCCTCGAGCACCTCGACCTCACCACCGCCCTCGTCGCTGCCCTCGATCGCGTGGAGCGCCTGGAAGCGCGTGACGCCCCAAAGCACGATGCCGCCGATCTTGAGCGGAACCTGGACGTAGAGGTCGGTCTCGGGCGCCTTCTTGCGCACCACGCGCGCCGTGTTGAACTTCGAGGGGACGAGGTCCTTGTACTGTGCAAACGTCGAGACCTGCGTACGCACCGTGGCGATCGGCGCCTCGACGATCCCTACCGCGTGCCCGTAGCGCTCGCGCTGGCCGGGCATCACCCAGTTCGAACGGACCGCGGGAGCTCCGGCCTTGAGGCCCTCGACTTCGAAGGGACGCGGCACGAAGGTGGCCGCAGGGACCGGCTTCATGGCCGCGAGATCCGCAAGCTTCGGGATGACCCCCACGTCCGCGGCGGGGGAGACCGCCGAAAACGCGAGAACCGTGGTGAGGGTGGCTGCGAAGAAGGTCGAACGCATGGCTTGCTCCTGGAACAAACCATAGACGACTTTTTCGGCGCCACTATTCAGCGGCCCCGCGTCACCCATTCGGTGACACGGACCGCCGCGACCCGTGGGATCAACCGGCCTGGGTGGGCACGGCGTAGCGGCTGCGGCCGCGACCGGTTACCCGGTAGACGAAGCCGAAGGGCAGCAGCTGATCGGGCTGGTTGCGGAAGTAGAATCGGGCAACCGCTCGCACTTCCTCGAGGGCCTGGACCACGAGCGCGTAGCAACGGTTGCGCTTGCGCATGGCCGACATCACGGCGTCGTCGTGGCGCTCGCCCTCGCACTCGGTCGCGAGACGCGTGGCGATCTCTTTCGCGCGGGCAATGGCCTTTTGCGTGCCGCCCGTGAGGTCGACGATCGAGAACTTGCTCGGGCGCGACTTGGCGATGGTCACGAGCACGTTGAGGTCTTCGACGAGGTCGTCGAGGGCGTCACCGTCGCTGACAGCCGAGAGCTGCGCGAGGATCTGCGGCTCGTCGCGGAGGAGGAACTGCGCGGCGGTGAGGAGTTCGCGCTTCAGGACCTCGGCCTCTTCGCGCAGCGGGCGAAGGTCCGCCTTGAGGCGCGCGAGGCGTGCGGCGCGGTACTCTTCGTCCGCGGCGGCCAGCGCGTGGGCGCGAGGCTCGAGCGTGTCGAGGAAGTCGATCTTCGTGGGGAGCTTGCGCATCTTGTTGCGGTGCGCACGCGCCGCCCGCGCGACCTGCTCGGCCTCACGAACGATGAGGTCGACCGGGACCTCGGGCGGGAGCCAGGCGACGTCGGGCGAGAGGGAACGGATCGCCTCGTCGAGGTTGAAGACGACCCGCGTCTGCGGCTCGAACTCCTCGGGAGCCTCCGATGGGGCTCGCGAGGGTTTCGCGAGTCGGCTCGGCGCCTTCGAGGGCGTCGCGCGCTTGATGCTCGCGGCCGTCGAGTCCGTGCGCTTCACCGTCGTCTTGGTTGCCGCCTTCGCCATGTCTTCTCCGTCTTGAAACGCGCGAACGGTAACACCTTTCGGCCCGTTCGGGGAGATCGCTTCAGGTCATCGCGCGCCGCCGCTTTCGCGAGGTCAGAGGAGGTTCGCCGCGAGCTCCGCGAGTTCGCTGCGTTCGCCCTTCGAGAGCACGATGTGCCCTGCGAGCACTTGACCGCGGAAGCGATCGGCGACGACGGAGAGGCCGTTCGACGCCGCGTCGAGGAAGGGATTGTCGATCTGGTTCGTGTCGCCGGTGAGGACGATCTTCGTGCCGTCGCCGGCGCGCGTGATGATCGTCTTCACCTCGTGCGGCGTGAGGTTCTGCGCTTCGTCGACGATGATGTACTGCTGCGGCAGCGAGCGACCGCGAATGTAGGTCAGCGGCTCGACTTGCACCTGACCCGAGGCGATGAGATCCGCGTACGCACGGCTCCCTTTCTTGTTCCCCGCGCTGAAGATCATCTCGAGGTTGTCGAAGATCGGCTGCATCCACGGGTTGAGCTTCTCGTCGACGTCGCCGGGCAGAAAGCCGATGTCGCGGCCGAGGGGCATGACCGGGCGCGAGACGAGCACGCGCGTGTAGGTGCCGTCTTCGACGCAGCGCTTGAGGCCCGCCGCGAGCGCGAGGAGGGTCTTGCCGGTGCCCGCCTTGCCCGCGAGGGTGACGATGCGGATCGAGTCGTCGAGGAGGACGTCGAGCGCGAACGCTTGCTCTTTGTTGCGCGGCCTGAGGCCCATCACGCCGTCCCGCGGCACGCGCAGCGCGACCACGTGTTTCTTCGGCCCGTCGTAACGACCGAGGGCCGTGTGGTTCGGGTTCGCACGGTCATGCAGCACGACGCCGCCGTTCGGGCGCACGTGATCGAGCTCGAGGGGCACGTGGCCATCGCGGAAGAACGCGTCGACGACCTCGCCGTCGACCGGTACGTCACGAAGGCCCGGCTCGAGGGCGTCGTCGATGTCGACACGCTGGTTCTCGTAGGTCTCGGCGGGCAAGCCCAGCGCGTCCGCACGGATGCGGAGGTTCGTGTCCATCGTGACGAAGATCGTCGGCGCTTGCGGATCGGCCGTGCGCACGTCGAAAGCCGTTTGCAGGATGGCCGCGTCCATCGCGGTCTTGTCGATGGCGCTCGGGAGCTCGGGGCGCTTCGCGGGGACGGCCACGGTGAGGTGCCCGCCGCCGTCGAGGGCCACGCCGCGCGAGAGGGAGCCACGTTCACGGAGCTCGTCGAGGAGGCGCGTCACGTGGCGCGCGTTGCGCCCGCGCTCGCTCGCTTCGCGCTTGAACTGATCGATCTCCTCGATGACGAAGATCGGGATGACGACGTGGTTGTCTTCGAAGCGAAAGATGGCCTTGGGATCGTGGAGGAGGACGTTCGTGTCGAGGACGTAGTTCTTCTTCATGGCTTCCCCTGGACCGCGACTCCGGTGCGCAATCGAGCCCTCATGGTCGACGCCCTTGCTCCGCCTTGCAACCGCGATCGGCTGCCCCCGCCAACCCTCGCCCCCTCGCGTTGCCGGGTTGCCACGGTGAACGCGGAGCGCCGAAAATGCATACGAGGTCTATTTTCGAACATACGGCTACGTGCGGGGCGCTCGGGCCCGGTGCGCTCACCGGTTCGCGCTTTTGCGCGCAGCCTGCTACCAGGCGGGCGCGCATGATCGACCGCCGAGCCTCCCCCGCCCTGGCCCCGTTGCGGGAGGCGCTCCGCCGTGCGGCCGCGTCGTGCCCGCTCGCCCAGGCGGTGGTGCCGACGAACGCCGCGGCGGAGCGCGCCCGGTGTCGCGATGGCGTTCACACCCCTGCGTGGACCTATGCCAAGGTCGATCTCCGCGAGCGCGAGCTTGCGCTCGTGGCCCTGCGCCGCGCGGTCGCCGATCTCACCCCTTCCTCCCTCGCCACGCTTTACGCCGCGCGCGCCGACGAGCTTCTCGCGCACACACGCCTCGCCACGTGCGTAGGCACGCGCACCTTCGCCGAGCGCCTCGCCCCGCTGCGGTACCCACTCGATGCGGCGCTCCTCGTGGCCCGCGCATGGGCCACCGAGCGACCCAGCGCCGAGCCCGCGCACGTGCTCACCTCAGGGCCCGGAGCGACCCTCGAGACCGCGCTTCGCGAGCGCTTGGCGGCGCTTCGCATCGACTGGCCCGTGCTCGTACGGCCCGCGATGGCGGCGCTGGCGGCGACGGGTGAAGGCTTCGTCGCCGTGGCCGCCGATCGGCTCATCACCGAAGAGGCGCTCGCACGCACGGTCGCACACGAGATCGAGGGGCACGTGAGGCCTCGCGTCGCAGGAACACGAGCGAATAACCTGCTCGCCGGCATCGGCAGCGCGGGAGGCACCGACGCGCAGGAGGGCTGGGCGATCCTCTGCGAAGAGCGCGCAGGGCACCTCACGTCCACGCGAAAGCACGAGCTCGCGTGGCGCACGATCGCCGCGGCGCGCATGCGTGGAGGCGACGATTTCAGCGCGGTGCGGCGCGCACTCGAGGAGGAAGCGGGCTTCACACGCCCGCAGTCCTACGCCCTCGCCGAGCGCCTCTTTCGCGGAAGCATGGGGGTGCACCCCGGCCTCGGGCGCGAGGCGGCTTACGTGGCTCAGTACCTACGCGTGCGCGACCACCTCGCCGTGACGCCAGGCGACGAGGCGCTGTTCCGCGTGGCCCAGGTCACACCGGAGGCGTGCGCGCTCCTGCGCGAAGCTCAGCTCGAGCTCGGCTCGTAACCGAGGTTCGGAGCCAGCCAGCGCTCGGCCTCGCGGACCGTGAGCCCCTTGCGTGCCGCGTAGTCCTCGACCTGATCGCGCGCGATCTTGCCGAGCGTGAAGTAGCGGGCCTCGGGGTGAGCGAAGTAGAGGCCGCTCACACTCGAGCCGGGCCACATGGCGTAGGACTCGGTCAGCGTCATGCCCGCACGGGCTTCGACCTCGAGGAGCGACCAGAGAGGCCCCTTCTCCGTGTGATCGGGGCAAGCCGGGTAACCCGCCGCCGGGCGAATGCCGCGGTACTTCTCCGCGTGCAAGTCCTCGACGGAGAAATCTTCCCCCAAGCCGTAGCCCCACTCGCGACGCACGCGCTGGTGGAGCCACTCGGCGAAGGCCTCCGCGAGGCGATCGGCGAGGGCCTCGGCCATGATCGCGTTGTAGTCGTCGTGGTCGGCGCGGAAAGACTTCACGAGCGCTTCGAGGCCGTGGCCCGTGGTCACGGCGAAGGCGCCCAGGTGATCGGCGAGGCCCGAGGTACGCGGGGCGACGAAGTCCGCGAGGCACGCGTGGTGCGGCCCCCCCCTCTCTTGCTGCTGACGCAGAAAACGGAAGCGCGTGAGCACGTCACTGCGCGCTTCGCTGGCGTAGAGCTCCACGTCGTCGCCGACCGCGTTCGCGGGGAAGAGGCCGTAGACGCCGCGCGGCGCGAGGAGCTTCTCGGCGACGATGCGGTCGAGGAGCTCGTTCGCGTCGCGGAAGACCTTCTTGGCCTGCTCGCCGTAGACCTCGTGATCGAAGATACGCGGGTAGACGCCCTTGAGCTCCCACGTGTGGAAGAACGGGGTCCAGTCGATGAAGCGACGCAGCTCGGAGAGGGGCACGTCGTCGACGCTCACGACCCCGGTGCGCGCGGGTGCGGAGATCGCCGCGGCGTTCCACACGATCGGCGTGGCCTTGCCCCGCGCTTCGGCGAGCGACACGAGCGTCGTCTTCGTCCCGCCGTGCATCCGGCGCAGGTCGTCCATCTCGCTGCGGTGCCGCGCGACGAAGCCCTCGCGCTGCTCGTCGCTCACGAGGCTCGTGGTCACGGGCACGGCGCGGCTCGCATCGAGCACGTGGACGACGGGCTCGCGGTAGTGGGGCGCGATCTTGATCGCGGTGTGCGCGCGGCTCGTCGTGGCGCCGCCGATGAGCAGCGGCACCTTGAAGCCCTGGCGCTCCATCTCCTTGGCGACGTGGATCATCTCGTCGAGCGACGGCGTGATGAGGCCCGAGAGGCCGATGACGTCCGCGCCAACCTCGCGGGCCTTCTCGAGGATTTTCTCGCACGGGACCATCACGCCAAGGTCGAAGACCTCGTAGTTGTTGCACGCGAGGACGACGCCCACGATGTTCTTACCGATGTCGTGCACGTCGCCCTTCACGGTGGCGAGCACGATCTTGCCTTGTGCTTTGGTGACGTGGCCGGCGGCGGCGAGCGCAGCCTTCTCCGCCTCCATGAAGGGCGTGAGGTACGCGACCGCCTTCTTCATGACGCGCGCACTCTTCACGACCTGCGGCAGGAACATCTTGCCCGCGCCGAAGAGGTC
>CAIOHM010000096.1 GCA_903858055.1 uncultured delta proteobacterium | reverse complement strand
TGCAGCGTCGCAAGACGCGTGAACTCTACCTCGCCGAGAAGCTCCCGCAGCACCGCGCGGGCGCCGGCACCGAAGAAGCAGGCTGACCATCATGAGCGACGCTCCCCACGACCGCGCGAGCCTCCTCGCGCTCTTCCGCGAGAACGCGACCGACGTGGTCGAAAAAGACATGCACCACGTGAGCGAGAGCTCGGTCATCGGCGAGCTCGGCATCGACTCGCTTGCGGTGCTCGAGATCATCGGCTCGATGGAGCGCGCGCTTCGCATTCGCATCCCCGACGAGGCCCTCACGGGGGTCGAGACCGTCTCGGACCTCCTCGCGGTGGTCGAGGCCCGCATCGCCGAAAGGACCACCCCATGAGCAGCTTGAAGGAAGACCTCCGCACCCTCATCGCCGAAATCGCGGAGCAGGAGCTCACCGACGACGACAAGCTCTTCAAGGACATGGGCGTCGACTCCATGATGGGCGTCGAGATCGTCGCGGCCATCGAGCGTCAGTACCAGCTGAAGCTCGCGGACGCGGAGCTCGAGGAGGTCTCGACGCTGAACCGCGCGGTGGCCTTGGTGGAGCGCAAGCTCGCGGCGAAGTGAGTCGCTCGGGGCTCGCGGGGAGCGGGCCTCCGAGGGTCGTCTTTTCGTGAGAACGGAGGCGCGAGGCGGGGCGTTTTTGGGCTAGGGTCCGCGCCCATGTCCGCGCCGTTTCTGTTTCCGAAGCCGCCGACCGCTCTCGACTTCCCGAAGGAAGAGTCCGAGACGCTCGCGTTCTGGAAGTCCTCGCGAATCATCGAGAAATCCCTCGCCTCCGGGAACTCCGGCGACGACACCTTCGTGTTCTACGAGGGGCCGCCCACCGCGAACGGCATGCCGCACAACGGCCACGTGCTCACGCGCGTCGTGAAGGACCTCTTCCCGCGCTACCAGGCCATGCGAGGCAAGCACGTGCCGCGCAAGGCCGGCTGGGACACGCATGGTCTCCCGGTCGAGGTCGAGGTCGAGAAAGAGCTGCGCATCCACGGCAAGGCGGCCATCGAGGAATACGGCGTCGAGCCCTTTGTTAGGCGCTGTATTGATTCGGTATTCCGTTACACGGAAGAGTGGGAGCGCCTCACCGAGCGCATCGGCTTCTGGGTCGACCTCGAGAGCGCCTACGTCACGTACCACCAGAGCTACGTCGAGAGCGTGTGGTGGGCCCTCTCGGAGCTCTACAAGAAGGGCCTCCTCTACCAAGGCCACAAGGTCGTCTGGTGGTGGGCGCAGGGCGGCACCGCGCTCTCGAGCGGCGAGGTCGGCCAAGGCTACAAGACCGTGAAGGACCCGAGCGCCTACGTGGCGTTCCCGATCCTCGGCGACGCGAGCAACGGGCACCTGCTCGTGTGGACGACGACCCCTTGGACGCTCCCTTCGAACGTTTACGCGGCGGTTGCGGCGAAGCACGACTACGTGCGCGTGCGCATGGCGGACGGGCGCGAGC
The DNA here is from genome assembly GCA_903858055.1 of uncultured delta proteobacterium. Taxonomy (GTDB): domain Bacteria; phylum Myxococcota_A; class Polyangia; order Polyangiales; family Polyangiaceae; genus CAIQDA01. The sequence continues at coordinate 11,257 of CAIOHM010000096.1, read as the reverse complement.
TCGTCATGGCGGCGGCGCTCCGCGAGGCGCTCGCGGCCAAGCTCTCCGAGGAGCTGCCGGTCGTGGCGACCATGAAGGGCTCCGAGCTCGTGGGCGTTCGCTACGCTCCGCCGTTCGACTACGTCGCGCGTGTGCATGGCGAGGTGCTCGGCAAGCGCGCGAGCGGCGACGAGGTTCATGCGTTCCACCGCGTCGTGGCGGCGGACTTCGTCACGCTCGACACCGGTACGGGCATCGTCCACGTCGCGCCCGCCTTCGGCCAAGACGACTTCGAGACCCACCGCGCGGAGCTCAAGGGCTTCGTGAACGGCCTCGACCTGCCGCTGCCGTGCGCGGTGAAGAGCGACGGCACCTTCGTGGCCGAGCTCGAGCCTTACGCAGGCAAGTGGGTGAAGAGCTGCGACGACGCGATCCTCGCGCACTTGAAGGAGCGCGTGCTCCTCGTGCACAGCGAGAAGTACGAGCACGACTACCCGTACTGCTGGCGCGCCGACGACGACCCGCTCATCCAGTTCGCGCGCCCCTGCTGGTACATCGCGACCACGAAGGGCATCGATCGCACGATCGCGAACAACCAGACCGTTCGCTGGCTGCCCGACCACATCAAGGAGGGTCGCTTCGGCGACTTCCTCCGCAACAACGTCGACTGGGCCCTCTCGCGCGAGCGCTACTGGGGCACGCCGCTCAACGTGTGGATCAACGACGAGACCGGCGCCATCGAGGTGCCTGCGAGCGTCGCCGAGATCCTCGCGAAGAACCCGCGCGCCTTCGATCACTTCGAGGAGGCGAAGAAGGCGGACCCGAAGCTCAACGAGAACCTGCGCGTCCACAAGCCGTGGATCGACAAGGTCACCTGGCAGAACCCCGGCGAGCCCGGCACCTACCGCCGCGTGCCCGACGTCATCGACTGCTGGTTCGACTCGGGCTGCATGCCGTTCGCCCAGCACGGGTTCCCGCACCAGGGGCAAGAGGCTTTCCGTCGCGCGTTTCCTGCCGATTTCATCTCGGAGGCGATCGACCAGACCCGCGGCTGGTTCTACTCGCTCATCACGATCGGCACCCTCGTCTTCGACGCGGAGACGCAGACTCGTTACGGTCTCGATCCCGTAAGACAGACCCCATACCCCTACAAGACCTGCATCGTGCTCGGTCACGTCTGCGACAAGGAGGGGAAGAAGGAGTCGAAGTCGAAGGGCAACTACACGCCGCCGGACGTCATCCTCGACCGCGTGCGGATGGAGTTCGCCGTGCTCGACCCAGCGGTGAGCGGCGTGACCGCCGAGAGCGGCGTGGCGTACATCGCCCGCGAAGACCTCGAGGGCCTCGACCTCGATGACGGCGCGCAGGTGCGCCTCTACCGCGCTTCTGCACCCGAGAAATTCCTCGAGGTCACGCTGAAGGCCCACAAGAAGCTGCGTCGCCGCGTGGTCGCACTCTCGCCGGTCGACGCCGCCAAGGTCGGGCTCCGGCCCACGGGCAAGAGCGACGTGAAGCCCGTCGAGGTGCCGTCGCTCCCCGACGACGAGCGCGTGTATGTCGAAGACAAGGCGACGCCGGCCCCGGGCGCCGACGCGTTCCGCTGGTTCTTCTACGCGGGCTCGCCGCCGTGGACGAACACGCGCCACTCGCTCTCGAACGTGCGCGCGCAGCAGAAGGACTTCCTCGTGAAGATCCGCAACGTGCATTCGTTCTTCACGATCTACGCGAACATCGACGGCTTCGTTCCGCGCCTCACCGAGCAGGGCGACGTGGAACGTGTGGATCCGAGCAAATTCCCGGCGAACGCGAACGGTGAGCTCGACCGCTGGATCCTCAGCGAGCTCGACAAGACCCACGCCGCGGTGCTCGAGCTCCTCGACACCTACGACGTCCACGGCGCCACGCAGAAGCTCCTCGGCTTCGTCGACGGGCTCTCCAACTGGTACGTGCGCCGCGGGCGTGAGCGCTACTGGAAGAGCGGCTTCGACGACGACAAGCGCAACGCTTTCCACGTGCTCTACGAGTGCCTCGTGCAGCTCACGAAGCTCATGGCGCCTTTCGTGCCCTTCATGGCCGATCGCATGTGGCAATCGCTCGTCGTCGCCCCCGCGAAGCACTTCGTGCTCGAAGCTCCCGAGAGCGTGCACCTCGCGCGCATTCAGCCGGTCTCGGCCTCGCGCTACGACGCGGCTCTCTCGGCGCGCATCGAGGGTATCCGCGACCTCGTCAGCACGGGACTCCAGGTGCGCACGGCGCACAAGCTCAAGGTTCGCCAGCCCCTCCGCACGGCGCACGTGGTCGTCTCGAACGATCGCGCGCTCACCGAACTCCAGCGCGGCGAGGGCATGATCAAGGACGAGCTCAACGTGCTCGAGGTCAAGTTCCACGCGGTCGCCGACGGTGCGCGCTTCGTGACCTCGTCGCTCAAGCCCAACTTCCGCACGCTCGGTCAGCGCGGCCTCGGCAAGGAGGCGCAAGGGCTGAAGAAGCGCTTCGCCGAGCTCGCCGCCGACCAAGCGTTCGCTCTCTACGAAGGCCTCGCGGCTGGGCAAAACGTGACCTTCGACGGCATCGAGCTGCGCCCGGAAGACGTCGAAGTCTCGCTCGTGGCCAAGGAAGGCTTCGCGGCGGCCCGCGGCTCCGGCAGCGTGGTCGTTCTCGAGACCACGCTCGACGACGAGCTCCGCACGCTCGGCTTCCTTCGCGAGCTCCAGAACCGCGTGCAGACTGCACGCAAAGAGGCGGGCTTCGACTTCGCCGATCGCATCGTGCTCGAGCTCGAGCTCGCGCCGAACGATCGCACGGTCGTCGAGGCTCACGCGGCCGTGCTCGCGCAGGAGGTCCTCGCGACCGAAGTGCGCTTCACGAGCACCGGGCTGCCCGTGGTCGAAGTGGAGGGCCGCTCCGTCGGTCTCCGCGTCGAGCGCGTCGCCCCGTGAAACGAAGCGCGCTCCGGGTCTTGCTCGTCGGGGTCACCCTCGCCGCCGCGGCGGGTGGGGCCTCGCGGGCGCGACCGGAGCGTGCGCCGCGCGCGGTCGTCGAGCGACGTCTCGTGCTCGTTCGCGGATCGGCGCGCCCGTTGCCCGCCGGCTCGTGGGTGGTCGACGAAGGCAGCGCGAACGTGGAACTTGCGCTCGAAACCCCGGGGGCGCCGCGGGTGCGCGCGCTTCGGGCCGGCCGCGCCACGTTGCACCGCGAGGGCGAGCGGCTCGTGGTCGTCGTCGTCGAGGGAGGTTTTCGCGTTGGCGCGGAAGATGCGGTCGCGACCGAGGTGACCTTCGCGGGGCGCGCTCGCTTCGGTGCGTTCGTTGGCGACGCGATGAGCGCCGTGGTCCGCGTGCCGAGGGTGTTCGCTGAGCGCATGGCGTTGCGGGTCGTGAGCTTCGACGCGCGCGGCGCGTTCGCAGGAGAGCGCGCCTTCGAAGGAGCGGGGAAGCCCTGCGCGATCGACGCATCCCTGAGGTGCTTCGACTCGGGGCCGATGCGGCTCGTGCCCGAGGCGATCGAGGCCGACGACGCGGCCGCGGGGGAGCGGGCGATCGAAGCGCGCCTCGGAGGGCGCCTGGCGTTGCTCGCGGGCTCCGAGGAGCTGCTGTCGGTGCCCGTGTGCCTTGCGGGCGACGAAGCGTGCGGCTTCGAGGTCGCGCTTCGGCCGGTGCTCGTGCGTGCGTTCGCGGGCGGCCCGACGGTCTTTCGCGGCGCGCCCGAAGGCGAGGCCGAGGCGCTGCGCGAGCGGCTCGAGCACGTCATGAGACCTTGGGAAAGCTGCGGGATTCGTGCGCAGGTCCTGGCCGCGACCGTCGTCGACCCGCCGCGGGAGGTGCTCCTCGCCTTCGGGCTGCCGTTCGGGCTTCCGAGCGACGGGAGCGAGGTCATCGAGGCGCGCGCGGGCAAGCGAAGCGCGGTGGTCGCGCTTCCACCGAAGCTCTCACCGCGGGAGGCGGCGCGCTACGTGGAGGAGCAGCTGCGCGCGAGTGGGTTCGACGTGGTGCGCAGCGAGCGGCCATGGCTCGTGCACGAGGAGCGACCGACCGGCGAACTCCGCGTGCTCGCTTCCCACGGCGAGCCGACGGTCCATGTACGTCACGCCGGGCGGTTGGCGATCGAGGCGACGCGGGTCGAGCTTCGCGACGGCCTCGAGCACTTCGACGACGCACGCGCGGCCAGCGGATCGCAAGAAGAGCGCGCGTTGCTGCTCCCCCTGGTCGACGGCGTTCGGTCGACCGTGGACGTGTTCGCGGTACCTTTCTTCAGTGACGGTCGGCGCGTGGGCGAGAGCTTCGTCGCCACGGACGATCCCTCGCTTGCGAACGTCATCGTCGTCGATCGTGCGGGGCTTGCATCGTCGCGCACGAGTCACGTGCTCGCCCATGAGCTCGGGCACGTGCTCCTGCGCAGCGGGGATCACCCCGACGAGGGCAGCCGCGACACGCCGCGCCTGCTCATGGATTCCGACGCGAGCGATGCCTCGCGCCTCGGGCCGCGGCTCCTCACGGTCGACGAGTGCGCGCGCGCGCGGAAGCAAGGGCGGAGCCAGCCCCTCGGTGTGCTCGAGCCCTTCGTTCGCCCCGTCGTCGCGCCGTGAGGCGCTTCACTGGATGTTGAACTCCTTGAGCTGTGTGCCGCCGAGGTAGGCGTAGCTCACGAAGGCGTCGAAGCCGTAGACCGCGAGCGAGACCGGGCGCGTGCTCTGGAGCCGATGAACGCCGTCATTCTGGCGACCTGGCGCGAGGTTTTGCGGGGCGGGTTTTGCGGGGTCGATGACCGGGAAGGAGAGCTGGCAGCGGTAGGTCACGAGGGCCGCGGCGGGCTCGTTGCCGAAGGGCAAACCGGTCAGCGGCGTGACCTCGCAGGACTCGGGGCCGAGCTTCACGCCGTCGAGGTAAACCTGGGCCGCAGCCTCGGCGGCGACGATGACGAAGTCGAACGAGTACTTGTCGGGCGTGAGGAACACGTAGTCCGGGCGCCACTGCTCGCGTGGCGCCACGAAGAGCAAGCTCGGATCGCCGCCGGGGAGACCTCGCGCGACGCCCGCGGCCTCTTGGCTGCCCTGAACGCTCGCGACGACGACAGGCTCGCTCGCGTCGAGCGCGAAGTCGCGCGTGACCCGAAGCGTCCGCGAGGCTCCGCGCTGCGGAAGCGTGAAGGATGCATCCTCTCCCGCGAGCGTCGTGCGCACGGTGGTAGGCCCTGCGGCGCTGGCGACCACGCGCACGAACTCGGGCTCGACGAAGGAGCCCACGGTGGCACCGGCGGCCTGGAGCGCGCGCGTGCGGTTCGGGCTTCGTGCGCTCACGAAGCGACGCCCGAGCGTGCGCAGCGGGGCCGCTTGTTCTTCGAGGTGATCGGCGCAGCACGAGCGCTCGCCGAGCGTCGCAAAGAACGGCGCGTCCGAGGCCTCGTTGCCCGAGAAGACCGCCACGGGCCCCGACGCCTCCACGGTGCTGCCCGTGAAGTCCGCATTGAAGGCGCCGCTCTCGAGGTTCAGCACGTCGAACGGATCGAGCGTGACCTCGATGGGCGTCCCGGCGCTCACGCGTGATGCGAGGGGGCCGCCCGCGATCACGTCGGCCGTGGGCACGACGCGCACGGTGGTGCGGTTCGCGGTACCCACAATCGTGATGAACGCGCGCAAATCACGGTCGAAGTTCGTGCTTGGGTCGTCGCTCCGCGCGATGGTCTGCGGCCAACCGGCGACCACGTACGAGAGGCCGCTCGCCACGAGCGCGGGGGTCGGGAGCAAGAGCGACGCGTCGTTCGAGAAGACGTTGGCGTTCTCGAGCGGGTTGAACTGGTAGGCGACGATCGGCACGGTGCTGCGTACGCGGAAGGCGTGGCGCGTGAGGGCCGTGCCGGTGCCCGTGTCGAATTCGCCCTCGGGGGATCCGTCGACCTCACGCGGGCCGAGCCGGAAGACCTCCAGTGAGTTCGGCAGCACGCGCGCGCGCGCCACGGTGCGGAGCTGGGGAGGCTCTCCGGGCGCCGCGTCGTCGACCTCCACGGTGACGAGCGCCGTGATCCCAGACTCGGTGTTCGAAACGACGACGGCGAACTGCTGGGCGGCGGCGTTGAGGGCGGCGTCGATGCGCGCGTTGTCGAGGTCCACGGCCCAGTATTCGCAGCCGACGTTCGAGCGCGACTGGGAGGCCTCGTTGCACAGGTTCGCGCAGCGGCCGTTGCGGCACGCGAGACCGGCGCTCGTGTTGCACGCGGCGGCGACGTCGTAGCCCGTGCCGTCGGCGCGGCAGAGCGAGGGCACTTCGTCCTCGGTGCATGTGCCCGACCCGGGCTCGCAGACCGCACAGGCGCGGAGCGTCGGACTGCAAATGAGGCTACGTGCCACGCAGTCGTCCGCGACCACGAGCGATGCCCCCGCGTCGACCGCTGCCGTGCAGCGCTGAAGGTTTCCTTGCGCATCGCAGGAGAGCGCGCCGACGACGCACGCGGCGGGCGCAGGCTCGGGCGGAGGTACCCGCGCGCTCGAGGCGCTGCACGCGAAGGCGAGGCTCGCGGCGCAAACAACGAGAACGGCTCGAATCACGACCGCGGTCATCGCGCGTAGCGACCCTGGAACGTGTGCACGGCGAAGGCACTCCAGGCGTTCTCGGTGCTCTCGCCGAGGCGCATGCGCGCGTAGCTGAAGTTGTCGATGCGCGCACACGTGAGCCGGGCCTGCAGCGTGCCTGGGCGCAGATCGTGATCGGCGGGCAGCGAGGCGAGGCTCGGGAGCTCGACGGTGCTCGTGCCGCTTGGCGCGACGACGTTCCACGTGACGATGCCGCCGCCCGAGGCGATGCGCGCCACCACGATCGAGCAGGGCGTGCTCTCGCTGAAGGCGAGGGGGAGCGTGCCAAACGCGGCGAGGGCGGCGTTCGTGAACTGCGGGATCGCGAGGAATCCGCCGAGGCTCGTGCGCGCGTCGAGGCTCGCGACGCGGTAGCCCGTGATCGCCGACAGAGGCAGCTCGCGTGCGGGCCCCGTGCTCGCGCGCGCGTCGACGACGATGCCTGCGCCTGCGAGGTCACGTGCCAGGGCAGGGAGGCCAACGAGCGAGGCCGACGTGCGGCTCGCGAGGGGCAGGTTTTGCACGGTCGAAGGGAGCACCGCGAACGCGCCCGGTGCGAGGGCGACCGCGGCCGATACGTCGAGTCGGTTCGGACCCTCCGGCGTCGGGGCAAGCGTCGAGATGTCGAGGTCGAGGGCGCGGTCGAGCGCGTTGTCGAGGGAGATGTCGGCGCGCTCGAGCACGCCGCCCGCGGTGACCGTGAGTCCGCGCGCGAAGCCGAAGGCGTAGGGCGTGAAGCGACGCTCCGTTGCCGTGCGGAGTTCGAGCCCTGCGAGCGCGTAGAGCGTGGCGTTGCCAGCGAGGCGTGCGCGCTGAAATCCAAAGCCCCGCTCGCCCGCGGTTTGCGGCGTGATCGCCTGATCCGGCGGCGGGAGCTGGAAGGTCGAGCGCGGGTCCGTCGTCGTGTCGAAGACGTACGCCACGCGCAGCTCGTCGGCGCTGCGGGGCGCGGGCACGTTGCGCCAGCCTTCGCGCTTGAACTCGGGAGCGGTCCACGTGATCTCACCGCGAATGAGCCCGGGCTGTGCGGAGACGCCACCGCCGAACGCGGGCGGGTCACCCTCGGCGCAGGAGGGATCCATGACCGCGCCCGTGTAGATGGTCACGGTGTCGACAGGCACGCGGGCGAACGTGAAGGGCTGGTGGCACTTCGACGCCGCAGTCACCGTGACCTCGTTCGTGAGGCTCGCGTCGCTGAAATCGGCTCGGCCCTGCGCGTTCGTGCTCGCGGTGAGCTGGGCGGTCGCCGTGCGGGCGAACACACGCGCGCCGGGGAGCGGAAAGCCCGTCGTGGCGTCGAGGACGAGCACTTTGAGGTTGCCTGCGAGCGCGCCGCCGGAGAGGCCTCCGCGGTAGCCGTCCGGTGAGTCTTCGTAGCGAAAAGCCTCGCTGACGAGGGCGTCGGCGACGCCGGGCATCGCGACCGAAACGGGCACGGGGCCTGCGGGGTTCGCGGGCGTGAGGCAGGTGAGGCGCTCGGCGTCGAGGACGGTCACCTCGGTGCACGGCTTCGCCCCGAAGCGGACCGCGGGCGTCCCCGTGTATTGTGCACCTTTCGCTCGAAGCACGACGCGGGTACCTCCGCCCAGCGCGCCCGTACCCGGTTCGACGACGAACGCGTCGTAATCGAACGCGTCGCGGAGTCGTGCGGTGGCCCCGCTCGTCGTGTCGAAGGCCTCGACGGTGGCGGCCCCCGGCGTGCCCGCGGGCATGAGGAACGTGGCGCGCGTCGCGTCGCCGATGAGCAAATCGCCGCTCGAAACGGGGGTGCCGCCCACGCGGAAGGCGGTGGTTGCGGTGAAGCCGGTGCCGCGCACGGTCACGCGTGTGCCTCCGGTCCACGGACCGTGCGAGGGCGCGACGGACGTCAGCGCGAGGGTGCGCGTGCTGGGGGCGACGAACCCTGCGTCGGCGGGATCGGTCGTAGGCTCCGTGCTCGGAACGCCGCCGTCGAGCCGGTAGGGGTCGATGACCTCGAGGGGCTTGGAGGAGCAGCCCACGACGAAGAGCGAAAGGGCCGCAAGGCGACGCATGGTCGAGAGCGTAGCGCAGTTTTTCCTCGCGCTGCGCTGCGCCGCACCGCGAGGTCAGGAAAATAGCGGATTTTGGCCCGCGCCCGGCTCCGTTGGTAGGCTTCCGGCCCATGGCGCTCAGCCGCGGAAAGAAACTCGCCCTTGGATTCGTCGTCGCGCTCGTGGCGACCGCACAGATTCCCACGCAGGAGGTGATCCCCAGCGATCCCGTGGAGCGTGCGACGCCGGTGGACCTCTCGGCCTTCCTGCCGACCAACCCACCGCGGAAGATCAACGTGCTCTTCATCCACCACTCGTGCGGCGGTCAGCTCCTCGCGAACATCGGCGAGGAGTACGAGTACGCGCGGTGCATTTACAAGGCGCACGAGAACGGCGGCGAGCTTCGCAAGAAGCTCTTGGACGCAGGCTTCGCGGTCAACGAGGCCTCGTATGGGAGCGTCGTCGGCGACAAGACCGATCTCTTCGATTGGGAGCCGAAGTTCCGCAAAGAGATGAAGCGCATCGTCGACACGCGGATGAACGACTCGGGCTTCCAGGGCAGTGAGGTCAACGAGGTCGTCGTCTTCAAGAGCTGCTACCCGAACAACCGCTTCGAGGCCGAGGACGAGCACCCGCCGGCGCCCGCGGAAGACGAGCCGGACTCCGGCGTGGAGAGGACGCTCCCGGCTCCGGTCGCGGAAGCGGCGCCCGAGGGCCACGGTGAGCACGGCGCCGCGCACGGCGAAGGTCACGGCGAAGGTCACGGCGAAGGTCACGGCGAAGGTCACGAGTCCGCGCACGGCCAGGCTCACGGCGAAGGTCACGGCGAGTCCGCGCACGCGGAGGGTCACGGCGAAGGTCACGGCGAAGGTCACGGCGAAGGTCACGGCGAAGGTCACGGCGAGCACGCCGAGGAAGACGTCCCGCCGCTCACGGTGGCGAACGCGAAGAAGGCGCTCGCGTCGCTGCTGCCGATCTTTCAGCAGAACCCGAAGACGCTCTTTGTCTACATGACCGCGCCTCCGAACGCGGGGGTCCTGCCGAAGCAGCCGCTCTGGAAGAAGCTCGTCAAGAAGGGCTGGCACAAGTGGCGTAAGACGCCGACCGAGGTCGACGATGCGAAGGCGATGGGGGCGCGCGCGCGCGAGTTCAACAGCTGGGTCGTCGACAAAGACGGATGGCTCAAGGACTACCCGCTCAAGAACGTGCTCGTGTTCGATTACTACGATGTGCTCACCGATCGCGGCGCCTCGAACTTCCTCGTGGCACCCTTCGCGAGCAAGGACGACAACACCGACGAGCACCCGAACTACGACGGGAACATGTCGGCGACGGACTTCTTCCTGCCGTTCATCAACCGCGCGGTGCAGCACGCAGGCCTCGTGCCGCCGCAGTACACGCCGGCGGCGAAGGCTGCGATGGCCGCGGCCGAGGAAGCCGCGAAGGCTGCCGCGGAAGCTGCAAAGGCGGCCGAAGCTGCGATCGCGGCGGGCCTCGAGCCGCCTGCCGAGGCGAGCGCCGAAGACCCGAAGACCGCGAAGGAAGAAGTGCCCGATCACCTCCTCACGCCGCTCGAGCGCAAGCTCCGCGGGCGCGAGAAGGCCAAGCCGAACCTGAAGAGCGGCACCCTCTCGGGGCAGCCCGTCGCTCCGGGTGCGGCTCACGAGTGAGCGGAGCGTCGCGGGCTACTTCGCGTCGCCGACGAAGAGGCAGTGCCGCGGGCCTTTGTCTCGCCTGGCGCGTGTGTGGATGACGCGCGCGCGAAAGCCCGCGCGGCCGAAGCGATCGAGGAACGTCTCGTCGGGGCCCGCGGACCAAATGACGAGGCGGCCGCCGGGCTTCAAGGCGCGCTTGGCGTTCGCGAGCCCGCGGTCGCTGTAAAGCGATCGATTGCCCTGCGCGGTGAGCGCGGAGGGGCCGTTGTCGACGTCGAGCATGATGGCGTCGTAGCGGCCCGGGTGTTTGGTCATGAGCTCCGCGACGTTGCCGAAGACGAGGCGCACGCGCGGGTCGTCGAGAACGGGACCCGCCTCGAGGTGGTCGCGGAGCCATCGCGCGAGCGGCTCCATGAGCTCGCCGACGACGAGCTCGCTCTTGGGGGGCACGCTCTCGAGCGCCTTTCGAAGCGTGAAGCCGAGACCGAGTCCACCGACGAGCACGCGCGCGCCGGGCTCGAGGTTCTCGCACGCGATCTCGGCGAGGTGCTCCTCGGAGCCGAACTGGCGGTTCGACATCAGCTCTTCGTTGCGCACGCGGACGACGAGCTCGGAGCCGCGGCGCCACAGCGCGAGCTCGTCGCCCTCGGGCGTGGGTGTGCTGGCCAGCTTCTCCCAGGGTGTCATCGCGTCACGCGTGCCCGTTCCAGGGCGTGCGCCCTTCACGGACCTCGAAGCCGATGCCCGCGCGTCGCAGGCGCGTCAGGTACGCGTCGCCGAGCGCCACCACGGGCGTGAGCACACCGCTCTTCGCCGGGCGCGTCGCGTCGTCGTGCGCGAGGCAAAGCGCAGCCTCGGCGAGCATCTTGGCGGTCTCGTCGTAGCCGGGGTCGCGGCCGCTCACGATGACCTCGGAGCGCGCTCCACCTCGCTCGGCGAAGAAGCGCACTTCGAAGCGGTTGCGTGCGCGACGCTCGGGGGCGGGACCTTCGCCAGAGCCCCGTTGCTTGAGGAGCCATGCGCGTGTGGCCGGCACCTGCGCGAGG
>CAIOHM010000095.1 GCA_903858055.1 uncultured delta proteobacterium | reverse complement strand
TCCTTTGCGGTGGTGCCCGGCGCCGCCGCCGGACCACGCGGCGTGGTCACCGGGCGGGTCTGGTCAGCGGGTCTTCGTGAGGTAGCGGAAGCACGCGAGGTCCATCGCGCGCGGGTCGCTGGTGACGAAGCTCCAGCGCCGCTCGCGCTCGAGCCAGGGCTGAACCTCGATGCGGTCGTCGGCGGTCACGCCCCCTGCGCGTTCGATCTCATCGTCGTCGCGGAGGACGCGGCCTTCGCGGTCGGGATCGAAGTCCGCCGCAGCGGCGTGAGGGAGCACGGCGACGACGCGGACCTTGTGCCCGCGCAGGTACGGGTGCTCGTCGCCGTCGTAGGTGGTGATGGTGCCGATCGTTCTCGCCATGCTCGTCCTCCGGCGCGGGAGTGGTCCGCGCGTGTCCGATACAGGCTTCGGTTCCGGCGACCATCAAGGCGTATCTGCGAGGTCCGCGAGGAACGCGATCCCGCCGGGCGCTGGCCTTGCCTTCGACGGCGAAGGAAGCCGTCATCCCTGCATGGCTGCGTACGTCGAGTCGATCCGCCGCGCGCCCCGCACGCTGACGGAGCGCGAGCAGAAGGCACTCCTCCGCGTGACGGGCGAGCACCGCGCTGGCTGGCGGGACCACGTCCTCCTCGCGATGGCGCTCGGCACCGGGCTGCGCGCGCACGAGCTGCTGGCGCTCGACGTCGGCGACGTATTCGACGACGTTGGCCGCGTGCGGCGCCGCCTCGCGCTGCGCGTGTTCAAGGGTGACGGAGGCGGCAACGACGACGGCCAGGAGGTACTGCTCTCCGAAGGGCTGCGGGCCAAGCTCGCGAAGCTCCGGGGGTGGAAGGCCGGCGAGGGCGAGAGCCTCGACTGCGCCGCCCCGCTCTTCGTGAGCCAGCGAGGCACGCGGCTCTCGACGCGGCAGCTCCGGCACGCCTTCGCGGTCTGGCAGGAGCGCGCGGGTTTCGAGCGGCACGTGAGCCTGCATGCGCTTCGCCACACGGCGTGCAGCTCGGTCTATGCGCTGTCGAAGGACCTGCGGCTCACGCAGCGCTTCGCCCGGCACCGGAGCGTCGTGACGACCATGGTCTACACGCACCCGAGCGACGACGACCTCGCGCGCGCCGTCGAGCAGCTCCGCTGCTGAGGCCGGAGGCCGGTCCGGGAGCTACTTGCACGTCGAAAGTGACCAGTGCGCTCGCAGCGACCGCCGTTTCTGCACGCTCACTTCGGTGCGCGGGTCCTGGTCACTTCCTCGAATCGACCCCTATCGGAAGGGGCCCCGAGCACTCTTCCCGGCGCGCGTCGCGCCACGAAAATTCACCCTCCCCCCCGGGGGGCCATCGTCGTCGTGCGGCGCCGGCCGATCGGCGCTCATCACCACGGCGTGCGCTCGGAAAGCGGCCATTGTCCTCGGCCTGTTCGCGCTTCGTCACGCGCGCCAAGTCCGCGAGCACCCGTGCCCGCGTGCGTCGAGGATGGCCGCTTTCAACCGGAAGCGGCGGTGTCGGTGTCGCCATCGTCGTCGGCATCCAGCGCGACCTCGTCGTCCTCGTCGAGATCATCCTCGATGTGACCGGGCAGTTCGGCAGAGCTGTTCGCGAAGGCGGCGGTCGGGGGCTGCGCGAGCAGTGCGCGTTCAGAGGCGAGGTCGCGCTCGCGACGAACGACGCCGCCCGCGTTCGGCCCTTCCTCCCTCTCGCGCCGCTGCGCCTCGGCGTAGCGGCGGGACAGCTCCTCGAGCGACGGCATGCCGCGTACCTCCTGCCGCGAGTCAGGCCCGCCCTGCAGGAACTCGCGCAGGCGCACCATGATGTTGAGGTCCGC
>CAIOHM010000094.1 GCA_903858055.1 uncultured delta proteobacterium | reverse complement strand
CTTTCGAAACTCGCGCATCATCGGTCGCCGTTTCCGTCTCGTGCACGTGCTCTTCGGGCCCGAGAAGATCATCGAGGTCGCGACCTTCCGCCGCAACCCGCAGACCGAGTCGCCGGAAGACGCGGAAGACGCGGACGACCTCCTCATCCGCAACGACAACGTCTTCGGCGACGCCCACGAAGACGCGATCCGGCGCGACTTCACCATCAACGCGCTCTTCTACGACCTCGAGCGCCACGAGATCCTCGACTGGGCGTCGGGCTTCGACGACGTGCGTGCACGGACGATCCGCACCATCGGAGATCCCTTCGTCCGCTTCCGCGAAGACCCGGTGCGCATGCTCCGCGCGGTGCGCTTCGCTGCCAAGCTCGACCTCGGCATCGCGCCCGAGGTCTGGGACGCGCTCGTCGCCACGCGCGAAGACCTGCTGAAAGCCGCGCGCCCGCGCCTCTTCGAAGACACCATGCGCCTCCTCCGCGGCGGTCACGCGCAGCGCGCGCTCTGGCTCGCCTGGGACGCGGGGCTGCTCGCGGTGCTCTTGCCGGACCTCGCGGCCTTGCTCGACGACGGTCAAGAGACTGCGCGCTCGCGTGCGACGCTCGTGTGGCGCAAGCTCGCGGCGCTCGACGCCATGACGAAGGCGCGTGGTGTGCACTATGCAGACGAAATGCTCTGCGCCGTTCTCCTCGAAGACGCGGTGTGGGAGGCGAGCGGTCACGATCGCGATCGCGTGCGTGCCGTGAGCGAGTTCGCGAGCTCCATCGTGGACCGCGTGGCGATCCCGCGCCGCGTGACCGAAGGTATTGGCCGGCTGCTCCACGTGAAGGCCAAGCTCGGCGGCGGTCGCATCCCGGCGCGCCTCGTCCGCTCGGACATCACGGAAGGCGCGGTCGAGCTCCTCGCCATCGAAGCGCACGCACGCGGTGAGTCCACGGCGAAGGTCGACGCGCTGCGCCGCGCGGTGCTCGAAGCCCCACGCGCAACTCCTGTGCCGCGCGAGCGTCGCAGCGAGTTCCCGCGCGGGCGCTGATCCTCGCGCACGTCGCGCGAAGGTCGCGGGACGAAAGAAGCGAATCTTCTGCGCATGAACCGAGGACGCACGCGCGCGTCGCCCCGAGCGAAAACTACAAGGCGGCTGTGATCGCAACGCGACCGTGGGCCCTTTGGCTTGCGCCGCTGCGTGTGACCGCGCACCGTCCCGGCACTCGGAGACCCCATGCGCTCGTCCTTTGCTGCCCTCGTCCTTCCCGCCGCTCTCTTCTCTGCCGCGTGCTCGTCGCCGGTGACTCCCAAAGGCGACATCGTGTCGACCTCGCAAGCCATTCAAGGCGGAGCCAACACGACGGAGCATCCCTACGCGGTGGGTCTGTCGATCGGCTTCCAGGGCATCTGCTCGGGGGCGCTCATCGCGCCGAACCTCGTGCTCACGGCGCGCCACTGCATCGCGAACACGGGCGACGCCATCAACTGCGCGACCTCCCGCTTCGGCTCGCTCACCGCGGGTGAGAACGGCATCTACGTGACCACGTCGCCGACGCTCGCGGGCGCGGGCCGCAACTTCGTCCGCAGCTCGAAGATCTTCGCGCCGTCCGACAGCAAGGTGTGCGGCAACGACATCGCGCTCATCGTCCTCTCGTCGAACATCAACAACGTCCCGCTCGTCGAGCCGCTCCTCAACACGACGCGCCTCATCACGCATGCGAGCAGCTTCGGTCGCAAGTACACGGCTATCGGGTACGGCCTCACGAACGCCACGGGTTCTCCGGAAGACAGCGGCACGCGCCGCATCCTCCAAGACATCCCCGTGGCCTGCGTGCCTGGCGACACGAAGTCGTTCCTCGACTGCAACAAGATCAGCGGCGCCTCGAGCATCATCACGCAGACCGAGTTCATCGGCGGCGACGGCACGTGCCAGGGCGACTCGGGGTCGACGGCCTACGAGCAGACGGAGTTCACCGCGGGCCGACGGCTCTCGCTCGGCGTCCTCTCGCGCGGAAGCGCCGATGGCAACAACTGCGTTGGTGCCGTGTACACGCGCTCCGACGCGTGGGCTGACCTGATCCTCCAGGCGGCGACCTACGCGCAGCAGCAAGGCGGCTACCCGAAGCCCGCGTGGCTCGAGAACCCGGACCGCGGCACGACGCCGAGCCCGAACCCCAACCCGACCCCGACGACGCCCACGGTCGACCTCGGTGGCGAGTGCACCTCCGACGCGCAGTGCAAGACCAGCGTCTGCGCCGCGCTGACGACCGAGGACCCGCTCGTCTGCTCGCAGACCTGCGACGATGCGAACCCCTGCGCAGACGGGTTCACCTGCCAGAGCGGCTACTGCTTCGCGGGGACCGGCGGTGACGTTGCCCCGGCGTCGACGACGAGCAAAGGCTGTTCCGTGGCGCCGCTCGCGGCCTCCGAGCGTCGCGGCAGCGGCGGGCTCCTCGCCACCCTCGCGGCTCTCGCGGGGCTCGTGGTCGCGCGAAAGCGCCGCCGCGGCTGATCGCCTTCGCTGGCCCAGCGATCGCGGGCCGCGCTTGACGCGCTCCGATCGCTGCCGCACGCTCGCAACCTGTGTCCCCCCCTCTGCACGAACCCTCCGTCGTCGTGGAGCACACCGCGCACGTGAGGGGCAGTGACGCCTTCGTCGAGGCGGGTGCTCGTGGCCGCCTCGCGTGGGTCGGGTCGTTCTTTGGGCTCGCGACGACCTACCTCGCGCTCCGAGGCGAACCGGCGCCGCTCGTGTTGACCCAGGCTGCGTTCGTCCTCGTCTCCGTTGGCGCGTCGTGGCGCTCCGTGCGACGCGGTAGCGCGGGGGTGGACGCGTTTGCGCTCTGGGCTGCGTTGGCGTGCGCGTTCGTTGGCATCGGCACGACGGGCGGCCTCGCGAGCCCGCTCGTGCTCGCGATCGTTCCCCTTCACGCCACCATCGATGCGGCGAGCGGGGCTCGAAAGCTCGGGGTCTTCGCGCACGTCGTCGTCGCGTCTCTGCTCGTGATCATGGCGCTCCTCCCGGCGCTCGACTGGGTCCGTACGATCCCCGAGCCGCTCCACCACGCGCAGGCGGGGCAGCCCTCCGTCGACTACGCGGTCTTGGCCTTCGCCACCGTCGTCTTCGTCGTCACGAAGCAGTTCCTCATCGCGCGCGGCATGCACCGCGCCTACGAGGCCGTCGCGCACGAGCTCTCCGCGCGCCGCCACGAGCTCTTCGAGGAGGCCGAAGCGCGCACGCGATCGCTCGAAGGGATCGCCGCGCGTCTCGCTCACGAGGTGAAGAACCCGCTCGCCGCGATCAAGGGGCTCTCCCGGCACCTCGAGAAGAGCGCCGCGGACCCCAAGACCGCCGAGCGCCTCGTCATCGTCGCGCAAGAAGCCGATCGCCTCGCCGCCATCGTGGACGGCTTCTTGTCGTTCTCGCGCGGACTCGACGACCTGCACGTGGCCCCCCTCAAGCCGTACGATCTTGCCCGCGAGCTCATGCTGCTCCTCGACACGCGCGCTGCCGAGCTCGGGGTCACGATCGAGGTCAGCGGCCCGGTCGACCTCGTCCTCGACGCCGATGGCCGCAAGATTCGCCAAGCGATGCTCAACCTCTGCTTGAACGCCGTTCAGGCGTCGCCCGCCGGTGCGACCGTGACGCTCGAGGTCGCGCGCGTCGACGGCGATGCGGTCGCGTTTCGTGTCATCGACCGCGGCTCCGGCATGAGTCCCGAGGTCCTCGACCGCATCAAGAAGCCGTACTTCACGACGCGTGACGGCGGGTCGGGGCTCGGCGTGGCCGTGGCGCGCGGCATCGTGGAGCAGCACGGCGGCACCCTCACGCACGAGAGCCGTGCCGGCGTCGGGACCATCGCGACAATGAAGCTGCCGCTCGCGCACGGCGGCACGAACACGCTTGCGCTGCCGCGCCCATCGACACTTCCGCAGCGCC
The DNA here is from genome assembly GCA_903858055.1 of uncultured delta proteobacterium. Classification (GTDB taxonomy): domain Bacteria; phylum Myxococcota_A; class Polyangia; order Polyangiales; family Polyangiaceae; genus CAIQDA01. The sequence continues at coordinate 6,311 of CAIOHM010000094.1, read as the reverse complement.
GCTGGTAGGGTCCGCGCTTCACCCACGGGAAGGTTCGGCCCCGCATGGCTCGCGTACTCGTCATCGACGACGATGCCTCTCTCCGCTTCACGCTCGAGGCCGTGCTCTCGGACGCGGGATTTCAGGTCGATCTCGCGACCACCGGGCGCTCGGGCCTCGCGGCCTTCGAGGCGAGCGGTGCCGACGTCGTGCTCACCGACCTCGCGATGCCCGACATCGACGGCATGCAGGTGCTCCGCGAGCTGCGCGTCCTCGACCCGAGCGTGCCCGTGCTCATGCTCACCGCGCATGGATCCGAGCGCGTCGCCGTCGCCGCCATCAAGGCGGGCGCGTACGATTACCTCCCGAAGCCGTTCGACCCCGACGAGTTGGTGCTCGCCGTGCAGCGCGGCGTCGAAATGCGCGACCTTCGCTTGCAGAATGCACGCTTGCGCGCCGAGAAGTCGCTGAGCCGAACGCTCGTCGCGGAGAGCGCGGCGATGCGCCGATTGCTCGACGTCGTCGCCCGCGTCGCCCCCAAAGACGTCACCGTGCTCCTCACCGGCGAGAGCGGCGCAGGCAAAGACGTGGTGGCGACGACGATCCACGCGCACTCGCGCCGCGCCGAGCGTCCGATGGTTCGCTTCAACGCGGCGGCGGTCCCGAGCGAGCTCGCCGAGTCCGAACTCTTTGGGCACGTGAAGGGGAGCTTCACGGGCGCCACCGCGAACCGCTCCGGGTACTTCCAGGAGGCGCACCGCGGGACGCTGTTCATCGACGAGATCGGGGAGCTCCCCCTCGGCATCCAGGCGAAGGTGCTCCGCGCGCTCCAGTCCGGGGAGATTCAGCCCGTCGGCGGTCGTCCGCAGACGGTGGACGTGCGACTCATCGTCGCGACGAACCGTGATCTCGAGGCCGAGGTCGCTGCCGGTCGCTTCCGCGAGGACCTCTTCTACCGACTGAACGTGGTGCCGTTGCGCGTACCCTCGCTCCGCGATCGGCGCGAAGACGTCGGACCGCTCGTCGCAGCCTTCGTCCACACCTACGGCGACCGCTACGGTATGGGGACGGTCGATGTGGATCCCGAGCTCGTCGAGGGCCTCGCTGCCCACGATTGGCCAGGCAACGTGCGCGAGCTCGAGAACACGATCGCGCGGCTCTTGGCGCTCGCGCCCGACGACCGCCTGACGCTCGAGTCGTGGCGGTCGCTCTCGGCCCCGCCCCGCCGCCCTGCCGCATCGACGACGAGCGCGGACCCGGGACCCTCGTTGCCGCTGCGCGCACGCATCGAGGCGGTGGAGACGAGCATCATCGCCGACGTTTACCAACAGAGCGGCAAGAACCAGAGCGAGACCGCGCGTCGCCTTGGAATTTCACGGCCGGCGTTGATCGAGAAGCTTCACAAGTACGGCCTCATCGAGCGCTGAAGGCGGGCGCGCTTAGGAGCCGAGCGCCTCGCGAAGGACGCGATCGACCGCAGGGCCGGCGAGGAGCGGACCCGTACGGAGCGCACCGGGTACCTGTGTAAGATGCACGGACCCCTGGTGGAGGACCAGGCCCGTCGTCGGTCCGAACGCCCGCTCGAGCGCGGCGCGAAGCGGTTCGGTGCCCTGCGCGTCGGCGAGGGGCGCCAGCGCCAGGAGCACGTCGCCCGCCGTGAAGGTCGCCGCTCCGCCGAGGGCGAGCACGTTCTCGACCGCGAGGGGCGCTTGGGGCCAGGTATCGTCGGCCAGGCGGACCGCAGCGATCGCGACGCGCTCCGGCGCGCTCTCGAGCCATTGAACCAGGCGGCTCTCGAGTGGGCGCTCGAGGCTGCGGAACGCGCTCGCGACCTCGAGGTGATGGCGCAAACGCGCGAGGAGCTCCGTGCGAACGACGGGCTTCGTGAGGAAGTCACTGCCGCCCGCGCCGAAGGCTGCCGCGAAGTCGTCGAGCGCGGTGCGCGCCGACAGGAAGAGGATCGGGCACCGGGCGCTCACGGTCATGCGGCGAAGCTCGCGCGCGACCTCGAGGCCCGAGACCTTGGGCATCATGACGTCGAGGAGGACGGCGTCGAAGGGACCATCCTCACGGAAGACGCGCACGGCGTCCCGCGCGTCACGGACGGGCGTCACCTCGTATTCGTTGGGGTCGAGCTGCGCGCGGAGGACCAGCAAGTTGGCGGCGTCGTCGTCGACCGCGAGGATGCGCCAGCGCGTGCCGCTCGGCGGGGCGACCTCGTCGGCCCCCCGCGGGATCGCGACGAGGCCCTCCCCGAGCGGCGGGGGAGGGGCATCGGAAGGAGCCGGAACGCTCGCCGTAGGCGCCTCGGTGGCGACCGGCACCGTGAAGACGAAGGTCGAGCCGAGGCCCAGGGCCGAGTGAACGGAGATCGTGCCGCCTTGCAGTTCGACGAGCTGCTTCGTGATGGCGAGGCCGAGGCCCGTCCCGGGGGCACGACGCGAAGGCCCCATGTCGAGCTGCTCGAAGGTCGCGAAGATGTCGTCGAACTTGTCTTCGGGGATGCCGATGCCGCTGTCGCGAACGCGGATCTCGACGCTCGATCCGCTGACCGACGCCGCCACCTCCACGAAGCCTCGATCGGTGAACTTGATGGCGTTTCCGACGAGATTTTGCAGGATTTGCCGCAGCCGGTTCTCGTCCGCGTTCACGTAAGGGAGGCCATGAGGCACCGACTGCTTGAGGTCGATCGGCTTCGTGCCTGGCAGCGAGCGGCTCAGCAACATGACCTGATCGATCACGCGACGCGGGTCGACGGGCTTTCGGTCGAGGACGAGCTTTCGTGTGCGCAGCTTCGAGTAGTCGAGGATGTCGTCGATGAGGCTCGTGAGGCGGCGGCCAGCGTCCGCGATCGCGAGCATGTGGCTCGTTGCCTCGCGATCGTTGCGCACCGAGGCGCGATGCAGCAGCGTCTCGCTCAACCCGACGATGCCGTTGAGCGGCGTGCGGAGCTCGTGCGAGGTGGTCGCCAAGAACTCGTTCTTGAGCGCGTCGAGCTGCTCGAGGCGCTCGCTTCGCGCGGCGAGCTGAGCGCTCAAGGCGTCGGCCTCGCGGCGCGTGCGCGCGTTCTGCAACGCGATGGCGAACGACTGCATGAGCACGAAGCCCATGGTCCCGTAGGGAGCGACGAAGTAGTCGCCGACGCGGAGCTGGTCGATGATGATGTCCGAGACGGCGGCCCCTGCGAGCACGAGGAAGCTCAGCAGCATGAGCGCAGCGTAGAGCGACCGATCGCGCCAGAGCGCGCGGAGGCAGCTCGCGATCACGATCGCCGAGCCGGTCGCCGCGAGGCCCTGCTCGAAGAAGATCAGCGGGCCGAACGTCGTAACGTCGAGGATGATCACGAGCGCCGAGAGGCTGCCGCACGCGATGCCGAACGCTCTCAGCATCCCTTTCGGGAGCGTGCGCGGGAGCGCGGCGTCGAGGAAGGCGATCGTGAAGAACACGGCACCGTCGATCGTGAGGTAAACGAGGCGCTGCGAGGTCGCAAAGCCGATGAGCGGAGGCGAGGCTTCTTCGAGGTAATTGCCGAAGACGCACGCGCGCACCGCCATCACGAAGCACATCGCCGCGAACCACAATTGCTTGCGCTCGCTGCGGCGCAGGAGCCACTGCGCGAGGTGCGCGAGGCTCGTGATCCCGAGGATGCCGAGGATGAAGAAGTCGGCCTTCTCTTGGAGCGAGCGGCGTGCGCGCGCAGCGTCGGCGTGGCCGATGTAGGGCGGGCGCACGAGGCCCCCGCGCATCGCGTGGTGGTTGGAAATCTGAATGAAGACGTCCACGTCGCCGTCGGCGGTGAAGAGCAACCGGACCGGCCGGTGCAGGGGCGTCTCCTCGCTCGCCAAGCAACTCGGCGTGCCGCTCGCGACCTCCCAGCGCCCGCCCGAGGGGCCGCGGTTTCGCACGACGACCCGCGCGGCGTGGAACTGGTACGGGAACGAGACCGCGAGCGGCGTTCGTCCGTCCAGCCAGCGCGGCGGCAAGCGCGCGCGCACGTGGAACGTGTGGCAGCCGTAGGCGGGGAGTCGTTGGCCATCGGCGAGCGCGTCGTGGCTCCAGTGGGCGGGCACGGGCAAGAACTCGACGCGGCCCGCCGTCGGCGTCTCGTCGACGAGCACGTTCGGGTAGACGGCCCAGCGCGTGCCTCGCGGGAAGATGGTCCCGTCCTCGATTGAGGACAAATCCACGAGCGGGACCTCGTGCGCGGCGCGGCGATCGTCGGCGTTCGCGGAGGTTACGAACGAGAGCGCGAGCGCGAGGAGGGCACGCACGAGCGCGAGGCGCGTGAACGCACGAAGGCTCAGCGCCGTCACGCGCGAGCGCATCGACGTCGTCGCGCCGGTCGCCATCAGTGGCCTTGGCGGTGCGGCGCGCGCTCGACGACCCACGCCGCCATGGTGTCGGCGATGGGCTCCCAGTCGAGATCCGCGAGCGGCACGTGGCGGTAGTCGGCGCGCACGTCGAAGGTCTTGTCGCGGCTCCCGGCTCCTTCGAGGATCGCCTTTGCCGCCTCGATGCGCGCGACGCGATCGTCGGTCCCGAAGACGCAGTACATCGGCAGCGTGAGCCTCTTCGCGTGACGTCGGGCCAGCGCTTGCGCGCGCCGTGCGGCGACGAACCAACCCGCGCGCGCGATCTCGAAGCCGAGCGGATCGTCGTCGTACTCGGCGGCCCGCGCCGGATCGCGGACGACGTCGAGGCCGGTCATGCCGCTCGGAAGGCCAACGGTGGGCGCGAGAACGGCCGCGATTTCCCCGGCGATGCGCTTCGCAGGCGAAATAGGAAAGCGCAGGTCGAAGTAGGGCGCCGACAGGACGAGGCCCGCCCAAGACGCCCTGCCAGCGAGCGCGACGTGGGTGGCAACGAGCCCGCCGTGGCTATGACCAAACACGAAGTGTGGGAGCTGCGGAGCGCGGACGCGCAGCAATTCGGCGCCGATCATCGCATCGTCGAGAAACTCCTGCACGCTGCTCCCGTAGGCGCGAAGCCCGCCCGACCGCCCGTGTCCGCGGAAGTCGACGATGAGCGTGGCGATGCCCTGATCGGCCCAGCGCGGCACCACATGGCGGTAGCGCCACGCGTGGTCACCGTAGCCGGGGAGCACGAGCATGGCGGCGACGGGCTTCGCAGGGCTCGTCCACGACCAATAAAGCGGAGGTCCCTTCGATCGGCGGTCGAAGCAAAGCCCCTCGTCGCGCAGATGTGCCATGGGCGGGAGGATAGCTCAGCTGCGAAACGCACCGCGGAAAACCGGAGCAACCTCCGCACGGATCGGGTCCGTACCGGTTGCCTCGAAGAGCTTCGCTACGCGACGGCCTGAGCGCCCGTGGCCGCGGCCGATCAGCTCCCGGCCGCGAGGTCACGCGCGAGCGCCACGAGGCGGGCGCGTTCGTTGAGCGCGGGGTCGTCGAGCACGTGCTCGAGCAGCGCCTCCAAGAGCTTGCCGAGCCAAGGTCCGGGGCCGCGACCGAGCTCGCTCATGAGCACGCGCCCATCGATCGCGAGGTCCCGCGTCGAGAACGCGTGGCTCTCGGCCATGATGCGCTCCACGTGCGCGCGAAGCCCCGCGATGCGCGCGCGCTCGGGATCCGCGTCGAACCCCTTGCCCTCCGCGTCGGCGATGCAGAGCACGTAGAGGTCGTCGAGGAGCTCGGGGCTGACGCGCTTGACCCAGCGGCGCACCGCGGCGTCTGACCACGAGGGCTCCCAACACACGAGGTGGTGGCGCACGAGCGCGACGATGCGCGCGCGCTCCTCGTTCGAGAACCGCAGGCGCTTGAGCACCGGATCGGCGATCTCGGCGCCCACGCGTTCGTGGTCGTAGAACGTGAAGTCGTTCGTCTTGTCCGAGAAAGCCCGCGTGCGGGGCTTGCCGACGTCGTGGAGGAGCGCCGCCACGCGCAGCACGGGCGCCGCGGGCGCCGCGTCGAGGCAGGCCATCGCGTGGCCCCACACGTCGAACGCGTGGTGCCGGTTCTGCGTGCAGCCGTAGCTCTCCACGAGCTCCGGGCAGGTGACCGCGAGCATGCCGCTCGTGCGCATGACCTCGAAGGCGCGCGACGGGGCCCGGGCCTTCATGGTCTTCATCCACTCGTCGCGTACGCGCTCGGCCGAAACCTTCGCGTAGGTGCCGATCGCGGAGCGAATGCCGCTCTCGGTCGCCGGCTCGAGCGCGACCTCGAGCGTCGCCACGAAGCGAGCGGCGCGAAGGCAGCGCAGCCCGTCTTCGGCAAAACGCTCCTCCGCGCGACCGACCGCGCGAAGGACCCGCGCGTCGAGATCGCGCTGACCGCCGAAGGGGTCGACCAAGGCGCCGGTCTGCGTGTCCACGG